>DAMAFT010000417.1:0-4668 GCA_031995805.1 Massilia sp. | reverse complement strand
ACGCCGCCGTCGAGGCGGCGCGCGCGGGCGAGCAGGGCCGCGGCTTCGCCGTGGTGGCGAGCGAGGTGCGCAGCCTGGCCCAGCGCTCGGCGGGCGCGGCCAGGGAAATCAAGGCGCTGATCGGCGCGTCCGTGGCGAGCGTCGAGGCCGGCAGCGCGCTGGTCGGCCAGGCCGGCGCGACGATGGACGAGATCGTCGACGGCGTGCGCCGCGTGGCGGGCATCATGGGAGACATCAGCGCCGCGACGCGCGAGCAGGCGCTGGGGATCGAGCAGATCAATGCGGCGGTGGGGCAGATGGACCAGGCCACCCAGCAGAACGCCGCCTTGGTCGAGGAGGCGGCGGCCGCCTCGGCAACCCTGCAGCGCCAGGCGGCCGACCTGGCCGGGGCGGTGCGCGCGTTCCGGCTGGGGGAGGCGACGGGACGGGCGGCGGCGCCGGCCCTGTCGGGGCGCTAGCGCCCGGCCGCGTTCATCCCAGCCACGCGTCGATGTTCTTCTGGCGCGCCTCGTACAGCGGCATGATCTCGCTTTCCAGCATGGCCACCGCGCGCGTGGCCAGGCGCGACATCGGGTGCTGGTTGCTGGTGGCGAGCGCCATGCGGCTGTGCAGCGCCGGATCGGTGATGCGGGTGAAGCGGAAACGGCGCTGGCGCGCGTCGGCCAGGATCGCGTTCAGCGGCAGCACGGCGTGGCCGTAGCCTTCGTCGACCAGGTCGAGCAGCGCCGGCACGGCGTCGATCTCGAGCGCGATGTTCAGCTGGACGCCCTGCTCGGCGGCATACATCTCGACCAGCGTGCGGATCGCATGCAGGCGGCCCGGGATGATCAGCGGATAGCGCGCCAGCTCGGCCAGGCGGATCGTGGCCGGCGCGTCGGCGCCTTCCTTGCTGATCAAGAACATCTCTTCCGAAAACAGCGGGCGCTTGTCGACCAGCGGCGTTTCTCCGGTGTCGTACAGGATGGCGGCGTCGATGCGCCCCATCGCCAGCCATTCGGCCAGGTAGGTCGACAGGCCTTCCGAGACGCTGATGTTCGCCTGCGGAAAATGCTCCTGGAAGCTGTGTACCAGCGCCAGCGTGGCGAACCGCCCCACGCTCGGCGCCAGCCCGATCCGGACGTGCCCGTCCAGCGAACCCTGCAGGCTCTTCAGCGCATTCCTGGCGCCGTCCACCTGGTGCAGGATGCCCTTGCTGTGTTCGAGCAAGACCTTGCCGGCCTCGGTCAGCACGACCCCGCGGCCATTGCGGCGCAACAGGTTCTGGCGCAGGTCCACCTCGAGCTGGCGCACCAGCCGGCTCAGCGCCGGCTGGGTGCGGCCGAGGATGGCGGACGCACGCGTGAAACTGCTCAATTCGGCGACGTGGACGAAGGCTTCGAGCTGGTCGAGGTTCATGGCTTCAGATATGCGGAAAATGCATAGGAGCTAGTCAGGTATTGCCATTGTATAGGGGCGGTGGCCTCGGCACAATCGATGCGCCGATGCAGCAACACGAGGTCAGCTCCGGGCGCTGCCGGCCATCCGCTTCTTCATTCCAGGAACCATTCGCCATGAAATCTTGCCTGCCTCCCGACCCGCATCCCGTGCAGCCCGCCCACCGCCTGCCGCCCGGCGCCTGCGATGCGCACTGCCACGTCTTCGGTCCGGCGGCGCAGTTCCCGTACGCGCCCGACCGCAGCTACACGCCGCCCGACGCGCCGGTCGCGGCGCTGCGCGCCCTGCACGACCGGCTGGGCATCGCGCGCGCCGTGATCGTGCACGCGAGCTGCCACGGTACCGACAACACCGTCACGCTGGATGCGATCAGGTCGAGCAACGGCGCCTACCGCGGCGTGGCCAACGTGCGCGCCGACGTCACCGACGCCGAACTGGCCGCGCTGCACGCGGGCGGCATCCGCGGCATCCGCTTCAACTTCGTCAAGCACCTGGGCGGCGTGCCGGACGTGGCCGTCATCGAGGACCTGGTCGGGCGCATCGCGCCGCTGGGCTGGCACATCGTGCTGCACTTCGACGCCGAGGACATCCCGGCGCAGCAGGACCTGCTGAACAAGATCACCGTGCCGTTCGTGATCGACCACATGGGCCGCGTGCGCGCCGAGCAGGGCCTGGAACAGCGACCGTTCCAGCTGCTGCTGCAGCTGATGCGCGAGAATCCGCTGGCCTGGGTCAAGATCTGCGGCGCCGAGCGCGTCTCCGCCGGCAAGCGGCCGTTCGACGACGCCATCCCGTTCGCCCGCGCGCTGATCGCGACGGCGCCCGAGCGCCTGCTGTGGGGCACCGACTGGCCGCATCCGAACATCTCGAAGGACATGCCGAACGACGGCGAACTGGTCGACCTGTTCTACCGCTTCACCGACGACGACGCGGTGCGCAAGCAGATCCTGGTGGATAACCCGGCCCGGCTGTACGGCTTCGATCCCTGGTAACCCGCGCCGGCCTCAGGCCAGCGCGGCGCCGGCATCCATGCCGTCCAGGAGCCGGCCGATCGCTTCCAGCGACGGCGGCGTCGCCCCCGCCGCCAGGCAGGCCGCGGCGCCGGCCGCCACCGCGAAGCGCAGGTGTGCCAGGCCGTCGCGCCCGGGGGCGTGCAGCATGCTCCAGGCCAGCGCCGCGATCGAGGCATCGCCGGCGCCGACGGTGTCGACCGGCACGATGGCCGGCGCCGCCACCTGCCAGGCCGCCTCTTGCCAGTGCAGCGAGGCGCCCTGCGCGCCCTTGGTGTACAGGTAGCAGGCGCCAGGGTTCCAGGCGCGCAGCGTGGCGAACGCCGCGTCGGCGTCGCCGGTGCGCAGCAGGCCGGTAAGATCTTCCTCCGAGACCTTCACCACGTCGGCCAGCGCCGTCATCCGGCGCAGGGTCGGGTCGTAGGCCTCGTCCATGATGGCGCGGAAGTTCGGGTCGTAGCTGATGCGGATGCCCCGGGCCTTCAGCGATTCCGCCAGCGCGACCAGCTTGCCGGCCAGCGGCTGGCGCGCCAGGCTGATGCCGCCGAAGTGGGCCCAGCGGCAGTGCGCCTGCCAGCCGTCCGGCAGCAGGGCGGCGTCGAAGTGCAGGTCGGCGCTGTCGTCGCCGACGAAGAAATAGCTGGGCGGGTCGAGCCGGTGCACGATCGCCAGCAGCGGCGACTTGTCGAGGCGCTGGACGAAGCGCTCGTCCAGGCCGGCATCCAGGCTGGCCCGCCACAGCTGCGCGCCGAACACGTCGCGGCTGATGGCGCCGGCGAAGGCGCTGGGCGCGCCCAGTTGCGCCATCGCGCGCGCCACGTTCCAGGTCGAGCCGCCGGTGACGCTGGTCCAGCGCGTGGCCTGCGCGTCCGCCACGATCATGTCGGTCAGGGCCTCGCCGGCCGCCACGAAGATCGGAAAATCGCTTGCGGCCATCGTTCAGTCCTCCAGCACATGCAGCACCTCGTAGCAGGCGCCCATCGTGTGGTAATCGACCTTGCCGGCCGGGCTTTTTTCATCCGTCAGCTTCTCGTTGGCCGGACCCAGGATGCGGTACCAGGCGCCGTGCCCGTGGTCGACGAAGTGTTCCCAGCTGTAGGCCCAGATGCGGTCGTACCAGTCCCAGTAGGCCTGCTCGCCGGTGCGCGCGCCCAGCAGGGCGGCCGTGGCCAGGCTCTCGGCCTGCACCCAGAAGTACTTGTCGGCGTCGCACACGCTGCCGTCCGGCGCGAAGCCGTAGACGATGCCGCCGTGCCGGCCGTCCCAGGCGTGCTCCAGCGCCGCGTCGAACAGCTGGCGGGCGCGCGGCAGCAGCCAGTCGGACGGTCCCTGCAGGCGGTCCCGGTGGCGTTCCATGATCAGGAGCAGCTTGGCCCATTCGGTCAGGTGGCCCGGCTGGTAGCCCCAGGGACGGAAGATATTGGTCTTGTCGTGGCGGTTGTAGTCCGGGTCGACCGACCAGTCGCTGCGGTAGTGTTCCCACACCAGGTTGCCGTACAGGCCGGCCTGGCGCACCGTGATGTTGTGGGCCAGCGTCTCGGCGCGCGCCAGGTAGCGCGCGTCGCCGGTCGCCTCGAAGGCGGCCAGCATCGCCTCGCAGGCATGCATGTTGGCGTTCTGGCCGCGGTAGCCGTCCACGTGCGACCAGTCGGCGCTGGCCTCGTCCGCATACAGGCCGTGCTGCGGCTCCCAGAAACGGCGCTCCATCAGCTCCCACGTCTCTTCCAGCCAGGCGCGCGCGTCCTCGACGCCCGCCATCAGCGCATGGGAATAGGCCAGCAGCACAAAGGCCAGGCCGTAGCAGTGGTTGGTGGCGTCCAGCACCTTCCGTTCGCCCCCGTCCCAGTCGAGCATCCAGGCATAGCCGCCGGTGGCCTGGTCGCGGTGCGCCTCGCGCAGGAAGCGCAGGCCGTGCAGCAGGCGCGCGCGGTCGGCCTCTTCGCCGAACTGGCGCCAGGCCATGGCGAAGTTGAACACGAAGCGCGTGCTGCTCACCAGGTGGCGGGTATGCGCGTCGTAGACCGTGCCGTCGTCCTTGTAGAAATGGTAGAAGCCGCCGCTCGGGTCGACGCAGCGCGGATCGTAGAAGCTGCGGGTATGGCGGATGTGCTGCAGCAGCACGGCACGGGAATGGAAGTCGGGTAGCATCGTGGTCCTGGTTGGAGTTGGCCCGCGCCGCGGGGCTTACCGGCGCGTGCGGAAGTCGTCGCAGACCGTGCTGGCG
>DAMAFT010000416.1:0-4677 GCA_031995805.1 Massilia sp. | reverse complement strand
CACCTACGGCCATGCCTACGGCGACGAGATCCTCAAGATGGTGTCGCAGCGGCTGCTGTCGAACTCGCGCAAGGAAGACACGGTGGCGCGCCTGGGCGGCGACGAATTCATCGTGCTGCTGGCCGACGTGCACAGCCTGGGCGACGCCCAGGGACCGGCCGCCAAGCTGGTCGAGGCCCTGTCCGAACCGTTCTTCGTCAACGACCTGACGCTGCAGCTGTCCACCAGCATCGGCATCAGCCTGTATCCGGACGACGCGGAGAACGTCGTCGACCTGATCAGCATCGCCGACTACGCGTTGTACGAAGCCAAGCGCGCCGGCAAGAACCGTTTCTGCGCCAACGGCAGCGCAGCGCGCCAGGCCGCGCTGGCGGTCAAGCCAGCCGCCATGCCGGCGCAGGCCAAGCCGGAGCTGGCGCAGCACCGCTGAACCTTTCTGCCGGCGCCTTTCTCGCGAATCCTTCACGAAACCGCCGGCATGAGCATTAAATACCGGATCGTTCACGGCAAAGACCGCAGAAACCTGCAACAATAGCGGTCGTCCAGTCACAGGAATCCCGATGAACACCACGATCCGCGTCGGCCTCGCCGGCTTCGGCTATGCCAGCCAGACGTTCCATGCTCCCCTGATCCGCACCACGCCCGGCTTGGCGCTCGCCGCCGTGTCCAGCCGCGACCCGGCGCGCGTGCACGCCGCCCTCGGCGCCGGCGTGGCGGTGCTGGACGATGCGCACGCGCTCGCCGCGCACGACGGCGTCGACCTGGTCGTCATCGCCAGTCCCAACGCCACCCACGCCGGCCTGGCCCGCGCCGCGCTGGCCGCCGGCAAGCACGTCGTGGTCGACAAGCCATTCACGCTGGACGCCGGCGAAGCGGCGCAACTGGTTGCCCTGGCCCGGCCGGGACAGCTGCTGAGCGTGTTCCACAACCGCCGCTGGGACAGCAGCACGCTGTCGGCGCGGCGCATGCTGGCATCCGGCCGGCTCGGCGCGATTCGCCGCGCGGCCCTGCACTTCGACCGTTTCCGTCCGCAGCCGCGCGAGCGCTGGCGCGAGGACGGCAGCGCCGGCGGCGGCATCTGGCTGGACCTGGGCGCCCACCTGGTCGACGAAGCCCTGCTGTACTTCGGCATGCCGCTGGCGATCCACGCCGACATCGAGACGCTGCGCCCCGGGGCGCGCGCCGACGACGGCTTCCAGGCGCGCCTGCGCTACCCCGACGGCCTGCGCGTGGACCTGGGCGCCAGCATGCTGGCGGCTGTCGCGCGGCCGCGCGTGGCGCTGCACGGCTTGCGCGGCAGTTATGTCAAGCAGGGACTGGATCCGCAAGAAGACGCGTTGAAGGCGGGCCGCCTGCCGCAGGACGGTGCGCGCTGGGGCGTGGATGCCGAGGACGGCCTGGCCGCGGCCGAGGAAGACGGTGCGCTGCGCACGATGCCGGAACCGACCGTCGATGGCGCCTATCCGGAATACTACCGGCAGGTCCGCGACGCGATCCTCGGCATGGCACCGAACCCGGTGCCGCCGGCACAGGCGCTGGCCGTCATGCGCCTGCTCGACGCGGGGCGCCGGAGCGCGCGCGAGCGGCGCGAGATCGCACTGGACTGAACGCGCCGTACCGGCGCGCGAGGACGGCCCGGAACAGTGCGTTCCGGTGAATCGAAGCGGTCATGGGGCCGGCGGCAGCGCCGCCAGCACCTCGGCCACGCCGATGCGGTCGACCCAGTCGTTGCGCCCGGCCACCGTGATGACGGTGCTGTTGGCGCGGTCGATCGGCGCCCACTCGGGCGTCTTCTGGCGCATCAGGGCGATCACCGGCACATGCACGGCGTTTGCCAGGTGCATCACGGCTGTCTCGACCGACACCACCAGGTCGCACTGGCCGAGGATGGCCGGCAACTGGAAGAAGTTTTCCTCGGCGCTGAACAGTTGCGTGCGGCCGAGTTCGTGGCCGGCGAACAGGACACGCGCGCGCGCCATGGCTTCCGGCACGACGTTCACGATGAAGGCGGCGTCGCGCCAGCCGTCGCGGGCGCGCATCGCGTGGACGAGCTCGATGATGCGCTCCAGCGGCCAGCTGCGCTCGACCGATTTCGAGAACGCGTTCAGGAACACCACCTTGCCGGCCGCGCCGGCCGGGCGGCCCATGCCCCAGGCGGCGCACTGCTCGTGCGCCCAGCGCGTCCAGCGTTCGGGAATGGCCAGCGCCGGATAGCGCGCTTCCGGTGCGATCTGCATGCCGAACAATTGCGTGAACCAGCCGGCATAGATGTCGCTGATGTGCTGGTCGGGCCGGTCGGCGTGCCGGTAGGCCGGGATGAAGGCGTCCAGGTTGCGGTAGCACAGGTGCTTGAACAGGTCGTAGCGGCGCACGCGCTTCTTCTGGCCGACCACGAAACCATCCGGACCGAGCTTGCGCGCGAGCTGCGCGTAGCGGTGCCGTTCCAGTTCCGCCAGCGACACCACGACCGGATACGACTCGGCCTGCGCCTGCGCGATCGAGCGGCGCAGCAGCGCCGGGCTGTAGGTTTCCTTGTACACCTTGTCGAAATAGGGGCAGGCATCCAGCCAGTCGTACAGCGCATACTTGCGCAGGTGCTCCCATTCCGAAGCGCGGCTGGTGCGGCGGCGCTCGTCGACCCACAGGTGGACCTTGAGGTGCGGCCATGCCCGCGCGAACGCCTGGAAGCAGGCTTGCAGGTACGTGAAATCGCCCAGCGCGAGGTGGGCCACGAACAGGATCTTGTCGGCACGCTCGAGCCGGCGCGGATCGACCAGCGGGAGCGGCAGGTCGTGGCCGATGCGCATGGCGGCGTCGAACGCCGCCTCGCTGGCGCCGGGATCGGCGCGGCCGGGCGATGGGAAGCCGGGGTTGCGTGCAGGGGGCTGCCCCTGCCAGGCGTCGAATCTCACGGTCTGCTCGCTCGTCGAATTCATAAGGTCCTGTTCCGATTCCAGAATATTGCCGAAGTTCCCGCGCTCACCTGCTGCGCAGCGCGCGGGAGGCTGCCGCAGATTGTATGTTGTGATGCAACAGTTTAAGCGCACGCATCTGTAAATTCGTGTAAAACTTTGCAACAGGAGGAAAGCGGCGCAGGAGATGCGCCAGGACAGGGCGATCAGAGGCGGGTACGCACCGTATTGGCCGGCCGCGCACCGTCGCGATCCGCCGCGCCGGCACATCCCGGGCGGCGGGCATTGCAGGAGACGTCGAGCGGAAACCAGGTAGAAATCAGGCGGCGCCGGCCTTCCTTTCTCCACCCGGGCCGAGGGCGCGTTCGCCGACGGCCTGCTCGTTGCTGGCTTCGATGGACGAAGCCGCCTGGTGGTCGGAGCTGGCATCCACCTTTTCAGGCGCCACCTCGATGCGGGTGATGCTCGATTCGATGGCGACCGGATCGCTGGCCGGGAACGTCATCTCGACGGCGTCGTCGATCAGGGTTTCCTTGGCCACCGCATCGCGCGGTTCGGATTCGGCGGTTGCCATGGTACGGATCGCCCGTGCCCAGCGTACGAGTTCCAGCTCGGCCAGGTCGCTGATGCTCGTGATGCCGAATGCCTGTTGCAGCGCGTCGGCTTGCTGCTGGGTGACGCCGCGCAGTGCCGTCACTGGCTCCTTGGCCAGTTCGCGGAAGCATTTGTCGTGGTATTGGTCGTTTACGATGATCTGAATATTCATATGTCTGTCCTTTCAAGTTGGCGCCTGTCTTCCATTGACACGGTTGAACCAGACACGTTTCCACTATCGCATGGCCTGTTGCAGCATGTATGTGCGGCACCGTACCGTGTCGTCCCGTGCCATGCGGCGCCATACCGTGCCATCATGCACCGCCGCACGATTCAATCCTGTGTATTGATCGGCCCGTGGTATCATGATTAATTGCAACAATACTTAACAAATAATTTGCAAATCTGCATCTTCTGCTACGCTGGGAAGGTTGCGAATACGTGTACTGACACCCTTGGTCGAACGCCGTGTCCGATTTCTACAAACCGAAGATTCTCGTCGTCAACGACGACGCCGCCAGCCTGCTGGCCCTGACCAGTCTGCTGGAACAGTGGGCCGACGACAGCAACTATGAGGTCTTGTCGGCGCGCTCGGGCCAGGATGCGCTGCGCGAAGTCCTGCGCCACGACTTCGCCGTGATCCTGCTCGACGTCAACATGCCCGGCATGGACGGTTTCGAGACGGCCGAGGCGATCCACCAGCGGCCGCGCTCGGCCGACATCCCGATCATCTTCGTGACGGCCTTCCTGGCCGACGAGATCGACCGCCTCAAGGCCTACCAGCGCGGCGCGGCCGACTTCATGTTCACGCCCGTGATCCCGCAGGTGCTGCGCGCCAAGGTGCAGGTGTTCGTGACCCTGGCGACCAAGAACGAGCAGCTCAAGCGCCAGGCCGAAAAGCTGTCCCAGCGTACTACCGAGCTGACCGCCACCAACAAGCGCCTCGTGCGCGAGATGGAAGAACGCCGCGCCGCCGAGCGCAAGAGCAGCGCCAAGGACGAGTTCCTGGCGATGCTGGGCCACGAGCTGCGCAATCCGCTGTCGGCCATCAGCAGCGCCGCCTCGCTGCTCGGCATGCCGGGCGCCAGCACCGAATCGCTGGCGCGCGCGCGCCTGATCATCCAGCGCCAGAGCCAGCACCTGTCGCGCATCGTCGACGACCTGCTCGACC
>DAMAFT010000415.1:0-4688 GCA_031995805.1 Massilia sp. | reverse complement strand
CAGGGCCAGGATCACCAGCACCACCGGCAGCGCGATCCCGCGCGCACGGCGTCCGGACGGATCGAAGGATTTCATTGCGGCCTCCAGCTGGCGTTGCGCAGCATGACGACGGTCTCGAAGGTGCGATAGCGGTAGCAGCGCCAGTGGACCGGATCGCCGGCGACCGCCACGTTCAGGGTGACCGGGACCGCCGTCACGCCCGCCGGCACCTCGCCGGCGAACACGACCGGCTGGGCGGTGGTGGCCGTGCAGTCGGCGCCGGCCGCGGCATGCTCGACCGCCTTGCTGCGCGCGACCACGGCCAGGCGCACCGCGGCGATGCGCTGCCAGTCGGCGGCGTCGCCGGCCACGCCGGACCCGTCGGCGTCGTAGATCGTCGACGACCAGCGCCCCACCTGCATGCCGTATTCCGGCTGGAACGCCGCGCCGGCGCGGGTATCGAAGCCGTACTGCGCCTTGATCGAGACGATGCCGTCCGAGACCGCGGCGGCGCTGGCCGAGCCCGTGGCGCCGGTGGAACGCAATTGCAGGTAGCCGTCGGACACCGACCAGGTGCGCAGGGCCAGCGTATCGGCCGGCCCCAGGTTGAACACGCGCGCGGCGTTGGCCGTAAAGGTGGCGCCCAGGCCGCCGCTGTTGTAGCGCCGCCCGCCGCCGCCGGCGAACTGCAGCGTCGTGCCGGCCGTCGCCGACACCTGCGCCAGCGCACAGTCGCCGCCCGGCTGGTCGGGCGCCACCACGATGACGGTGCCGGTATCGAACCACAGCGGCGACCGGTCCACCGACAGCGAGGTGCCGTTGGCATAGGCGGCCACCACGCGCAGCATGCCGGTCCCGCCGACCGAGCTGCCGGCGTAGAAGGATACGCGGTCCGGGTTGGCGCCGTTCGATTCGATCACGACCGGCGCCAGCGGCCGGATGGTCGCGGTGCCGCGCGTGGCCGGGGCCAGCGCGTAGCCCTGGGTGTCGCTGAACACGGTATTGCAGCCGGCGACCAGCGGGTCGTTCAGGCCGAAGCCGGCCTGCTCGGCGTCGCCGCCCAGCGCGAACAGCGCCACCATCCCGTTCTGCATGGAGTCCGAGCCGCCCAGCGCCGACTGGCGGCCGGCCTCGGCGCCGGTGAACAGGCGCAGCGCGAACAGCAGCGCCAGCAGCCCGACGACCACGCTGACCATCAGTTCGACGAGCGAAAAGCCGCGCGCGCGGCCGGGCAGCTGCGGGTGCGGATGCAGACGCATCATGACGATGCCGCCGGCGCCAGGTAGGCGACGACGCTGTGGGTATTGGAAGCGGTGCCGCTCTTGCGCGCCCACGAGATCGTCACCGCGACGCGCCGGCGCCCGTCGGCGGCGGCGCCCACGGTCACCAGCATGGCGGCGCCGGGGATGTGCGCGCGCGTCTCGTCGACCCAGGGTTGCAGGCGCGCGCCCGGCGTGCCGGACGCCGCCAGCGCATAGCCGGACAGGTTGGCCTGGTCCAGCGCCATCGTGCCGAGCAGGCGGTTGGCGGCGATCACGGCCTCGGCGCGCATGCCGGCGTCGGCCAGTGCACCCTGCGAGCGCGCCTGCAGGCCGATCACGCCGATCAGGCCGATCGCCAGCAGCACCGCCGCGACCAGCGCCTCGATCAGGGCCATGCCCTGCCGGCGGCGCCCCCTGATACCGCGCGCCCTCATGCCGACGGCGGGCACTTGCGTGCCGAATGGTCGGCCGCGTCGGGGTTGCAGACGGCGGCGATGCCGCCCAGCGTCAGCACCACGGCGAGCCGCTGGAACGCGCCCTGGCGCCGCGCCGCGGGCGCGATGACGATGCTGGCCAGGCGCGGCGCGACACGCCCGTCGACCCAGCCGAGCGGCGTGAAATAGACGTCGGTCGCGCCGGACGGCGCCAGGCTCTGTGCCATGTCGGCCTCGCCCGGCATGGCCTGGGCGCTGCGCTGCACGGACTTGAAACCGGCCACCGCGCTGTCCACGGTGGACCAGGTGCCGTTCCCGTCGTCGCAGGGCGTAGTCTGGTTCGGCAGGCAGATGTCGACGCGCCAGTCCATCTGGCCGTTGGCGTTTTCGGTCAGCACCAGGCGGCTGGCGCTGTTGTGGGCGATCGCCTGGTTGCGCGCCATGACCATGCCGTCCTGGTAGAACACGGCGGCCGACGCGGCCTTGCGGGCCAGCAGCCAGTTCGACATCGACGGCATGCCCATCGCCAGCAGGATGCCCATGATGGCGACCACCACCGCCGCCTCGATCAGGGTGAAACCGGCGGCGGCCGGCCTGGCCCGGCTCACTGCACGCACGTGCCGCCCTTGCGGTCGATCCAGCAGCTCGTGCTGGTGCCCCAGCCGGTCGGCGCCGCCGTCGTGGCGCGGGTGCCGTTCTGGTCGATGGTGTAGGCGAACCCGGTCATGGAGCCGCGCCCGGTCGCCGTCACCAGGTAGGCCGAGTCGCCGGCGCTGGTGAGCGCATAGGAAAAGTTCGCCGTGGTCGCGGGAATGCGGTTCTGGCCGGCGGCGTCCATGTCGGCATACGTGTGCTTGTTGGCCCAGTATTCCTCGGCCGCCGTCTGCACGCCGCCCAGGCCGGTGAACACCTCGGTCAGCCGCGCGCGCAGCACGTAGTCGCGATACGACGGGACCGCGATCGAGACGAGGATCCCGACGATCGCCACGACGACCATGATTTCGATCAGCGTGAAACCGCGCGCGCGCCGCGCCATGATGAGAGGGTGTGCCATATGCCAGTCAGGAGGTGCAAGTCAGGTACCAGTCGAAGATAGTTTCCGCACGTCAATATTACCGCAAACCATGGATTTTTGGTCGTAAAAAAGCCACGTTACCTGCCTTTCCAGCACTCTGCGGGCAGTTAATTTCCATTCCTTGCCAATGCGTTCACGGTTGTGACCAGAAGTGCAACGGCTATGGCAAACGCGTCATGTAGAGCGCGCCGGCGGGATAGCCGGCCAGCGCGGCGCGGCCCGCAGCGTCCGGCGCCGCCGCGGCGTAGCCCAGCGCTTCCCAGAACGCGCGCGAGTCCTGCACCGACACCAGCGCCGAGCGCGCCAGCCCGCGCGCCGCGCCCAGCGCCAGCATGCGCAGCACCAGCCGCCGCGCCAGGCCGCGGCCGTGGGCGCGCGGCGCGACGGCGAGATCGTGCAGGTACAGCGTGTCCGGCCTGGCAGCCACGTCGAACGCGGCATCGAGCGGCGTGACCTTGCCGGATACGGACGGATAGGCGAACAGGTAGCCGCACACGCCGGCGCCGTCGCAGGCGGCCAGCGTCGTCGCCGGCGCGGCGCGCAGGCGCGCCAGCACCACCGCGCCGGCTTCCTGCATGGCGGGCGGATAGCACAGCGCCTGCACGGCCAGCACGGCGTCCAGGTCGTCCTCGCGCATGGGGCGCAGCAGGGGCATCGTCGATTCGTCGGTCTCTCGCATCGGGACCGGATTATGCCCGATGCCGGCCGCGCCGCCCAGTGGCGCCGGCGCTGCCCGGCGCCGGATGTTTAGCCGCCACGCTAAACACGGGCTCGCCGATGCATTTATATTGCCGAGCATGAAAAATTCGCGCTATGTTTCAACCTTGTTACGCTAACACCAGCAGGAGACCGAATGCGCGTTCGTTTCAGTTCCAGTTTCACCTTCACCGCCGCCGCCCTCGCCGCGGCCCTCTTGTGCAACGGCGCCGCGATGGCGCAGGCGCCGGCCGCCGCCCAGGCCCAGGCCGCGCGCACCGCCGACGTCAACGTGTTCATCGGCACCGGCGGCGACGGCCACACCTTCCCGGGCGCCACGCGCCCGTTCGGCATGGTCCAGCTGAGCCCCGACACCCAGGTGCGCCATTTCAAGCAGAGCTATCCGTGGGCGGCCGGCTACCGCTACGAGGACGATTCGATCCTCGGCTTCTCGCACACCCACTTCTCGGGCGCCGGCCACTCCGACCTGGGCGACATCCTCCTGATGCCCACCGGCTCCGAGCTGAAGCTGGACCCGGGCTATCCGGAGCGTCCGTTCAGCGGCTACCGCTCGCGCTTCTCGCACAAGGACGAGAAGGCGGAACCCGGCTACTACGCCGTGAAACTGCTGGACAACGACGTCGACGTCGAGCTCACCGCCAGCGAGCGCGTCGGCCTGCACCGCTACCGCTTCAAGCCGGGTTCGGACGCCAAGGTGGTCCTCGACCTGCGCCAGAGCATCTACGACTACGCCGCCAAGAACCTGTGGTCGCGCCTGCGCCTGCGCGGCAACGACCTCGTGACCGGCATGCGCGAGACCCGCGGCTGGGCCCCCGGCCGCCAGCTGTATTTCGCGATCCGCTTCTCGCGCCCGGTCGCGGGCCACCAGTTGCTGAACCGCGAGGAAGGCGTCGAGTACCGCGGTTTCGCGGCGCCGGGCAAGACCCCGCTCGAAAAAGTGCTGGTCGAGGGCAAGGCGCTGGAAGCCACGTTCGACTTCGGCAAGCCGGCCGACGACACGCTGCTGGTCAAGGTCGCGATCTCGCCGGTCAGCGAGGACAACGCGATCGCCAACCTGGACGAGATGCCGGGCTGGGACTTCGACGCCGAGCGCGGCAAGGCCCACGACGCCTGGGAACAGGCGCTGTCCGCCGTCGAGATCGAGGCGCCGCAGCCGATGAAGCGCATGGTCACCACCAGCCTGTACCACGCGATGCTGGCCCCGAGCCTGTACATGGACCG
>DAMAFT010000414.1:0-4690 GCA_031995805.1 Massilia sp. | reverse complement strand
GGCGTTGTTGGTGTGGTCCAGGCCGTCGATGTCGGCCGCCTGCGGCATGCGCGCCAGCGTGAAGGGGTGCGGGTAATCCCAGTCCAAGTCGGCTCCTTGTCGTCGTGTCCGCCGTATTCTACGCGCCTTTCCCGGCTAGCCGGGCTTCCAGCTGACGCCTTTCGGACAATTCACGCTGCCCGCGGTGCCTGCCTCCCCCATGCTCGACGGCAGCACGCCGACGCTGCCGCTGCGCGTGCAACGCACGCTGTTGCCCTGGCGGAAGCGGTAGATGATCACGCCGTCCGGCGCGGTGTAGGTATCGATCAGCAGCGTCATCGAGCGGTCGACGTAGGCCCGTTCGACGCCGCGCTGGAAGCGCCCCCACGGCGTATCGGCCTCGGCCGGCACGCCCGGTTTCCCCTTGCGCAGTTCGCGGTCGATGCGGCCGGCCTGCTTGCGCGCCAGGCCCAGGGTGAAGCCGGGTTCGATGGAGGCGGGGGTGTCCGCGGCGGGCGCCGGCTCGTCGGAGGGATTCCCGGCCGGGGGCGGCGCCGGCGCGGGTTCGGCCTCGGCCTGCGGCGTGGGAGGGCGCGCGGGAACCGGCCTTGCCGCCGCCGCGGGCGCGACCCGGCGCCCCGGTGCGGGCGTCGCGGGTGGAGGAGCAGGGAGGGGCGCCGGCACGGCCGGCGTCACGAGTTCGACGAGGAATGCGCGCTGGCGCGCCGGATCGGGCGCCGGCGCCGTGGGACGCTGCTGCATCCACAGCAGCGCCGCCAGCAGGTGCAGCCCGCACGTGCACCCCAGCGCCAGCCGGTCGCGCGACACATCCCTTGCCGGCGCGGCGCCGAAGTGCATGCGTGCCGACCTCGTCGTCTTACTTCGCCGTCATGGCTTGCCGGATCGCCACGCAGCGCTGGTCTTCCTGCAGCGTGTCGAGCAGGTTGCGGCGGGTGCCGGCCGACAGGTCCTTCATCGAATCCGCCACCGCCTGCAGGCGCTTGACGCTGGCCGGCGTGCAGCCCACCGGGATCATCGAGGCGCCGTAGGCGCGCATGAACACCGGGCCGGCCGCCTTGTCGATCGCGGCCAGGCCCTGCAGGCGTGCCTCGGCGGTCTGCTCGCTCAGTGCATGCTGGCCGGCCGGGTACATGCTGCCCATCGCCGTGCGGATGCGCGAGAACTGCAGCGGGGTCTTCAGGTCCTGGATCTTGCCCAGCCATTCGGCCTTGACGGCCGGGTCCGGACGCACGACGGTCGCCGCCAGCGCCGCGGCCTGGCCGCTGTCGGACTTGTCGCGCGCCTGTTCGGCCTCGAGCAGGGCGGCGGCGCCCGGATAGTCGTAGCGGTTCAGGCGGTTGACGATGGCCCAGCGCACGTCCTGGTTCAGCGCCAGGCCGTCGATCTTCTGCTTGCCGTCCAGCAGGGCGGCCAGGCGGTCGAGTCCCTGGCGCGAGCTCGCCAGCGCCAGGTAGGTGCTCAGCCAGCGGCGCTGGAAGTTGTCGTCGCCCTTGCTCGCCTCGATCGCGGTCCAGGCCATGTCCTCGAGCTGGCGCGTGGCGGCCTGGGCGTAGGCGCCCTGCGGGTCGATATTGTCCAGGTAGTGCTTGGCCGTGGCGATCTTGCCGCTGATGTCGCCCAGCAGGGTGTAGTCCTTCTCCTGCGGCGCATTGTTCAGCGCCGTCGAGATGAAGTCGTTCAGCGGCAGCTTGCCGTCGCGCACGCCGTCCCACAGCGCCTGCCACAGCATGGCGCGCAGCAGCGGGTCGTCGACGCCGGCCAGGTGCGCGCGCGCGGTGGCGAACGAGCGCTGGTCGAGCTGCACCTTGACGAAGCCCCAGTCGCCGAAGTTCGGGTACACCAGGTCCGGGCAGTCGGCGCCGGTCATGCCCGGTACTGTCGTCTGCGCGCCCTTGTAGGTGACCGGCACGGTGCGCACCGGCTGGAAGGCCTTGCCGTCGAACTTGAACGCGGCGACCTGCACGCGCTGCTCGCGCAGCGTCGGCAGCGCGGTCGACGGCGCGCTCTGCGCGAGCGTGAAGCCGGCGACCTTGCCGCCCTTGCAACTGTAGTTGGCGGCGATGGTGTTCACGCCGGCCTGGTACAGCCACTCCCTGGTCCAGCCGGACAGGTCGCGGCCGGCGGCCTGGCCCAGGCTGCCGATGAAGTCGTCCAGCTTCGCATTGCGGTACTGGTATTTCACGAGGTAGTTGTGCACGCCCTTGCGGAACACGTCGGCGCCCAGCAGGTGGCGCAGCTGCATCAGCGTCGACGCGCCCTTCGAATAGGTGATCGCGTCGATATTGTCGAAGGCGTTCTGGGTCGACGGCACCGGCACCTCGATCGGGTGCGTGGTCGCGCGCTGGTCCTGCGCATAGGCGGCCTGCTTGCCCTGCGAATAGAAGGCGCGCCAGGCGTCCTTGAATTCGGTGGCTTCGGCGGTGGCCAGCGTGCCCATGAAGGAGGCGAAGCTCTCGTTCAGCCACAGGCCGTTCCACCACTGCATGGTCACGAGGTCGCCGAACCACTGGTGCGCCATCTCGTGCATGATGACGCCGGCCAGGCGCGCGCGCTGCTCGGCCGTCATGTCGGCCTTGAACAGGAAGCCGCCCTCGGCGAAGGTGATGGCGCCGGCGTTCTCCATGGCGCCGTACAGGAAGTCCGGCACCAGCAGCTGGTCGTATTTCTCGAACTGGTAGGGGATGCCGAAGTAGTCGTCGAAGAAGGCCAGGCCGGCCTTGGTGTAGCGGAACCATTCCTCGGGCTTGACCTGGCTTGCCACCGACTGGCGCGCCATCAGGCGCATCGGGTACTTGCCGCTGTTGTCTTCCCAGACCTTGTACGGGCCGGCGTGCATCGAGAAGTTGTACGGGCTGAGCTTTTTCGTCTGCTTGAAGGTCCAGCGCCGGGCGTCGCCGGCGTCCTCGACTTTCGTCTCGCGCGTGGTCGAGACCACGGTCCAGTCGGCCGGGGCGGTGGTCGTCACCGTGTAGGTGGCCTTCAGGTCGGGCTGGTCGAACACGGCGAACATCTGGTGCGCGGCGGCCGGCTCGAAGTGCGAATAGGTGTAGACGCGGCCGTCGACCGGGTCGACCATGCGGTGCAGGCCTTCGCCGTTGGTGCTGTGCTTGCGCTCGTAGGCGACGACGACGGTGTTGCGGCCCTTCGCCAGGTCCTTGGCGGCCAGCGTGATGAACCAGCCGTTGTACTGCGGCGTGACGGCCTTGCCGTTGACGGTGACCGACTTGACGGTGGCCTGGTCGAGGTCGACGGTGAGGGCGCCCGCATTGTCCTTGAGGTCGAAGGCGATCGTGGTGGTGCCGGCGAAGGTTTCCTTGCCGGTCAGCGTGAAGTCCAGCTTGTAGTCGACGTTCGACACGCGCGCCGAGCGGGCGGCGGCATCGGCTTGCGACAGGAAGGCGTTCTCGGCGCGCGCGCCGGCAGGGGCGCGCGCCGGTGCGGCGCCGGCGATCGAGGTGGCGGCGAGCGCCAGCGCGGAAGCGACGGCGAGCGACAACAGGCGGGGTACGAAGGTGTTCACGGTGATCCTTGCGACGATGGACAAAGGGGATGCGGCTCGTGACCGCGGCCTCAAGATACGCTCTTGGGAATCTCGCAAGAATAGCATGGCAGCAACAGCATTCGTAGCCGTCGCGGATGCAGCAGCGGCGATTTTTATCGATTTGCTGCCGGCGCTGGCCTGTCGGCATATGCATGCATATGCCTCGACGCCTCGCGGCTCAGCTGCAGTCGCTCACGGTCGTCGTGATGGCGGGCGGCGTGCCGGGGGCGGGGGCCTCGGCATAGGTGACGTTGCACTGCGCGCGGTCGGCGGCGCCGGCCGGGGACACGACCAGGCGGCCGTCGCGCCAGGTGGCGTCGTAGCTGTCGCGCTGGTCGAGGCCGGCCACCGTCGCCAGGTCGCGGTCGGCGATCGGATAGCCGTTGCGCAACGTGACGGTGGCGTCGTCCATGCGCATGCCGGTGCCGTCCTCGTAGGCGGCGGGCCGGACCAGGTATTTGCTGTGCACCATGGCGATGGTGGAATTCAAGGCGCCGCGCGCCGAATGCACGGTGGCGGCGCGCGCATCGGCGTTCAGGTTCGCATACTTGGGCAGCGCCACCGCGGCCAGGATGCCGACGACGGTCATGACGGACACCAGTTCGACCAGCGTGAAGCCGCCCTGCCCATGAGACTTGCCGATTGTGCGCATCGTTCCTCCCCGTCGTCGATCGATCCGGGGAGGATGTTAAGTTATAAAAGTAGTAACTTCGCGCACGATACTGCGCGGAAATTATTCGCGGCCGAAGTCGGGATTCCGGCGCGTCATGTAATACCACTCCTGGTTCGGGCCGGCGTTCGTGTCCGGGAACAGGATACGGCCGGAAAACTCCGCCAGCACGGGGGTGCCGTCGGCGCGGGTGCCGATCAGGTCGCCTTCCTCGACGGGGTCGAAGCTGGCCCAGGTACGGGAAAAGGCGTCGCCGGCGTCCAGCTTGTCGTGCACGACGACCATCTGCAGCGCTTCCATCTCCTCGAACGGCACCGGCTGCGGCCTGGGCGCGTCGACGATGCCGAGGTGGGACAGGGCGTTCACGATGGCGCGGTAGGCCACTTCCGGGGCCTGCGGGTCGAGGTGCTGGCCGCATTCCAGCGTCAGCGCGTAGCCGCCGGTGCTGCGCATGTATTCGGTGGTGCCGACGCCGTAGC
>DAMAFT010000413.1:0-4693 GCA_031995805.1 Massilia sp. | reverse complement strand
CCAGCGCCTTCGGCATGGAAAACGACGTGTTCTTCCAGGTGGGCCTGCTCACCACCATCGGCCTGTCGGCCAAGAACGCGATCCTGATCGTGGAATTCGCGCGCGAGCTGCAGCTGCAGGGACGCGGCGTGGTCGCGGCGGCGCTGGAAGCGTCCAAGCTGCGGCTGCGCCCGATCGTCATGACCTCGATGGCCTTCGTGCTGGGCGTGCTGCCGCTGGCGCTGGCCACCGGGGCCGGCTCGGGCAGCCAGAACGCGCTGGGCATCGGCGTCATCGGCGGCATGCTGACGGCGACCTTCCTGGCCACCTTCCTGATCCCGCTGTTCTTCGTGCTGGTCGCCGGCCGCCTGGGCAAGCCGAAGGCGGACGCGACGAGTGCGGCGCCGGCCGCGCTGGAAAAACAGGAAGCGACCTGACATGAAACTGCTGCTGGTGGAAGACAACGAGCGCGTGGCGCGCTTCGTCAGGAAGGGCCTGAGCGAGGCCGGGCACACGGTCGACCATGCCGACAACGGCCGCGACGGCCTGTACATGGCCGTCAGCGCAGCCTACGACGCCATCGTCATGGACCGCATGCTGCCCGGCGGCGTGGACGGCCTGGCCATCGTCGAGGCGCTGCGCGGCCAGGGCAACGGCGTGCCGATCCTGATCCTGTCGGCGCTGGACGGCGTCGACGACCGCATCCTGGGCCTGAAGCGCGGCGGCGACGACTACCTGGTCAAGCCGTTCGCCTTCGGCGAGCTGCTGGCGCGCCTGGACGCGCTGCTGCGCCGCGCCCAGAGCCAGGCGCAGGCGCCGGAGACGACGCTGGCGCTGGCCGACCTCGCCGTCGACATGCTGGCGCACAAGGTGGTGCGGGCCGGGCGCGCCATCGCGCTGCAGCCGCGCGAGTTCAAGCTGCTGGCCTACCTGCTGCGCCACGCCCACCAGGTGGTCACCCGCACCATGCTGCTGGAGAACGTCTGGGATTACCACTTCGACCCGCAGACCAACGTCATCGACGTCCACATCAGCAAGCTGCGCCAGAAGATCGACGCCGGCTTCGAGATGCCGCTGCTGCGCACGGTGCGCAATGCCGGCTACATGCTGACCGACCGGCCGTGATGCGCACGTCCATGCGGCTGCCGGCGCTGCGTCTGCCCGGCTTCTCCGCGCGCACCGTCGCCGTTGCCTACGCCGCCGGCACGCTGCTGGTGCTGGCCCTGTTCGCGGCGCCGCTGTGGTATGCCTGGCACACGAATATCGAGCAGGTGCGCACGGAACTGATCAAGTCGGACGCCCAGCGCCTGGCCGGCCTGTTCGCGCGCAGCGGGCCGCAGGCGCTGGCGGCCGCCATCGACACCCAGGTCGTCGGCACCATCGACGGCGTCAGCAAGAGCATGCTGCTGGTCGCGCCCGACGGTGCGCGCCTGGCCGGCAACCTGGCGCGCTGGCCCGAGGGCGTGCCGGAGCGCGACGGCATCTGCTCGCTGACGATCCGCGTCGACGGCGTGCCACGCCGCGTGGAACTGGTGCGCGTCACGCTGGCCGGCGGCCATCGCCTGCTCATCGCCAGCAATACCCACCGCTTCGAGGAACTCGAGCGCCTGTTCGTGTACGGCCTGCTGGGCTGCGCCGCCACCGTGGTGACGGGCGCCGTGCTGGGCGCCGTGCTGGTCCGGCGCGCGCTGCTGGCGCGGGTGCAGGGCATCGGCCAGACCACGGCCGCCATCATCGAGGGCAAGCTGTCGCGCCGCCTGCCGGAACCGCGCGCCGGCGACGGCGACGAGCTGCAACTGCTGACGCGCACGGTGAACCGCATGCTGGACCAGATCGAACAACTGGTCACCGGCGTGCAGGACGTCTCGAACGCCATCGCCCACGACCTGCGCACCCCGCTGTCGGAACTGCGCGCGCGCCTGGAAGAGCTGGCGGTGGAGCGGCCGCCGGCGGAGGAAGCGTACGCCGAGATCGATGCCGCCATCGACGACGTCGACCGCGTGATGGCCGTGTTCAATGCGCTGTTGCGCCTGGCCGAGATCGACAGCGGCAGCCGCCGCGGCGGCTTCGTCGCGGTCGACCTGGGCCGGCTCGGCGCCGAGGTGGCCGAGTTCTATGCGCCGGTGGCGGAACTGAAGGAGATCGACTTCAGCTTCGTCGCGGAAGGCGAGCTGCAGGCCACCGGCGACCCGGTGCTGCTGGCCCAGGTGCTCGGCAACCTGGTCGAGAACGCGCTCAAGTACGCGCCCGACGGCGGCACCATCGCCATCGCGGCGCGGCGCCTGGACGGCGGCGTGGAGATCGCCGTGGCCGACGACGGCCCCGGCATCGCCGCCGACGAGCGGCACAAGGTGGTGCAGCGCTTCTACCGCGGCGACGCCAGCCGCGGCACGCCGGGCGTGGGCCTGGGCCTGAGCGTGGTGTCGGCGGTGGCGCGCCTGCATGGCGGCGCGCTGCTGCTGGAAGACAACGGGCCCGGGCTGCGGGCCGGGTTGCGGATCCCCGCGCCGGCGGACGGCACCGCGGCGTAGGCGCGGCCGCCCGCGCCGCATCATCCGCGGCAACCCAAGGGCTTGGGCGACATCAATTTCCACACGGATGAGCTGCCTACAATCGGCATGGTGCGGGCGCACGCCCGCCGAGTCCGCCGTCCAGCCTCCTGGGAACCATGAAGATCCACTCCGCGTCGATGCGCGCCCGGACGCGCGCCACCTGCCGGCCGCATGGTGCCGGCCACCCCGCCGGCAACCTTGCCGGCCACCCCGGCGGCCACGCCGCCGGCCGGCCGCTTCGTCCGAACGCACGCCCGCGCCAGGGCGGCGTGTTCGGCATCATGGCCGTCGGCGTCGTGCTGGTCATGGCCGCGCTGTGCGGGCTGGCGCTCGACCTGGGCATGGTCTACAACCGCAAGGTCAACGTGCACGGCATGGCGCGCGCGGCGGCGCTGGCCGCCGCGCGCGAGCTGGACGGCACCGCGGCCGGCATCGCCAACGCCCGCGCCAGGGCCAGGGAAACCGCCGAGCGCTTCCTGTACGACTATGGTTCCCGTGTCGCGTGGAGCGACAGCGCGCTGGCCTTCGGCGCGGCGCCGGCGCGCGCCGGCACCTGGATGGATGCGGCCGGCGCCAGCGCGGCCCCGGCCGCCCTGTTCTTCGCCAAGGTCGACACGACGGCGCTCGATGCCGGCGTCGGCGCGGTGTCCACGGTCTTCATGCCGGTGCTGTCGGCGTCGTTCCGCACGGTGCAGGTCGGCGACGTCGTGGTGGCCGGGCGCCCGACCGTCGACGTGGTCCCGATCGCGGTGTGCGCGATGTCGACCGAGGCCGCGGGGCAGCGCACCAACCCGAATCTCGCCACGCCCGAACTGCTGCAATACGGCTTCCGGCGCGGCGTCAGCTACGACCTGATGCAGTTGAACCCGAACGGCACGTCGCCGGTGCGCTACCTGATCAATCCGGTGCTGTATCCCGGCATGACCAGCGCCGTCTTCGATACCTCGCTGGTCGGCCAGTTCGTCTGCACCGGCACGATGTGGACCCCGCGCCTGACGGGCGGCCCGATGCGGGTGTCTCCCCTGCCCGGCGCCGCGCCGCTGGCGGCGCTGTACCGCCAGCTCAATTCGCGCTTCGACGACTACAGCGGCAACGTGTGCAGCGCGTACGGCGCGCCGCCGGACTTCAACGTTCGGGCCTATGCCTACGGCCAGTCCGGCGCCGTGGCCTGGATGACCCCGGCCACCGGCAGCGCGGCCGCCGCCAGCACCACGCAGGCGGGCCGGCTGGAGACCATCGCCGACCTGCCGGAGCCGCCGCAAGGGATGAGCGCCGGGCAGTACGGCCCGCTGTGGGCCTACGCCAAGGCCGCCAAGTATGCGCAAACCGAACCGGCGGGCGGCTATTCGACCTTCGGCACCGGCGACTGGGCCAACCTGTACCGCCAGGGGCCGACGGCTTCCAGCTATCCGAGCACCACCGCCACGCCCTACCTGGCATCCGTGGGCGCCAACTTCCTGGCGCCGTCGAGCAGCCGCCGGGAGTTTTCCACGGAAAACCGGCGCGTGCTGAACATTCCGCTGTTGTCCTGTCCGGTCGGCGGCGGCAGCAACGTCGCCGCCACGGTGGTCGGGATCGGCCGCTTCTTCATGACGGTGCCCGCGACGGAGGAAAGGCTGGTCGCCGAGTTCGCCGGCATGGCATCGCCGAAAACGCTGCGCAGCCTGGTGGAGGTCTATCCATGAATCCCGTCATCCGCCGCAGGGCGCAGCGCGGCGTCGCCGCCGTCGAGCTGGCGCTGGTGCTGCCGATGCTCGTCCTGTTCCTAACGTTCCCGATCTTCTTCGCGCGCTTCTGCTGGCACTACACGGTCGCGCAAAAGGCCGCCCAGGACGCGGCGCGCTACCTGTCCCACGTATCGGCCGGCGAAATGCGCTCCCAGCAGCTGGCCAGGGCGGCGGCGGCGATCGCCACCGACATCGTGCGGACCGAGGTCGGCGAGCTCGATCCGGGCGCGCCGATCGGCGATCCGGAAGTCTACTGCGACCTGAACACCTGCGGCTACCGGCCCGGCGCGGTGCCGGACACGGTGCGCGTCTCGGTCTACGTGAGCGTCTTCGACACCCTGTTCGGCACCGTCGACACCGGCCGCTACGGCTGGCCGATCAATGCGGACATCACGGTGCGCTATGATCGGCCAGCCGTAGCGGCCGGTGTCGACG
>DAMAFT010000412.1:0-4694 GCA_031995805.1 Massilia sp. | reverse complement strand
GCACCGGCGCCTTCGCCCACGTAGTCGTAGTCGAACGCCTGGGTGCTGAAGAAGCCGGTGCACTCGAGCACGACGTCCACGCCCAGTTCGCCCCAGGGGATCTCGGCCGGATTGCGCTGCGCGAACACGCGGATGCGGTCGCCGTTGACGATCATGAAGTCGCCGTCGACTTCGACGGTGCCCGGGAACTTGCCGTGGGTGGTGTCGTAGCGGGTCAGGTGGGCGTTCGACTCGGAGTTGCCGAGGTCGTTGATCGCCACGATCTGGATGTCCTGCTTCTTGCCGCCTTCGTAGAAAGCGCGCAGCACATTGCGGCCGATGCGGCCATAACCGTTGATTGCTACCTTGATCGTCATGTAATCACTCCTGATTGAAAAAAATCCTGTCTTCGAAGCATAGCGCGAAACGCCGCCGCACGATGCCGTCCCCACGACCGTGCGGCGGATGCGGCATGGCTTACGCCAGTACCGACTTGACCTTGCCGACGACGTTCTCGACCGTGAAGCCGAAGTGCTTGAACAGCACCGGCGCCGGGGCCGATTCGCCGAAGGTATCGATGCCGACCACGGCGCCTTCCAGGCCGACGTACTTGTACCAGAAGTCGGTCACGCCGGCTTCCACCGCCACGCGCGGGATGCCCTTGCCGAGCACGGACGCCTTGTAGGCGGCGTCCTGGCGCTCGAACACGTCGGTCGACGGCATCGAGACCACGCGCACCGCGATGCCCTGGCCGGCCAGCGCATCGGCCGCCTTCATCGCCAGTTCGACTTCGGAGCCGGTCGCGATCAGCACGGCGCGCGGGCTGGCGACGTCGCGCAGCACGTAGCCGCCCTTGGCCACGTTCGCCACGGTGGCGGCGTCGCGCTCCATGTACGGCAGGTTCTGGCGCGAGAAGATCAGCGTCGACGGGCCGTCCTTGCGCTTGAGCGATTCTCCCCAGGCCACCATCGATTCGGTGGTGTCGCACGGCCGCCAGTTGTCCAGGTTCGGAATCAGGCGCAGCGAGGACACGTGCTCGACCGACTGGTGGGTCGGGCCGTCTTCGCCCAGGCCGATCGAGTCGTGGGTGAACACGAACAGCGCGCGGATCTTCATCAGGGCGGCCATGCGCAGCGCGTTGCGGCTGTAGTCCGAGAAGGTCAGGAAGGTCGCGCCGAACGGGATGAAGCCGCCGTGCAGGGCCACGCCGTTCTGGATCGCCGACATGCCGAATTCGCGCACGCCATAGTTGATGTGGTTGCCGGCGATGCCCGAACGCACAGGCACCGATTCCTTCCAGTTGGTCAGGTTCGAGCCGGTCAGGTCGGCCGAGCCGCCCAGGAATTCCGGCAGCACCGGCGCCAGCGCCTGGATCGCGTTCTGGCTGGCCTTGCGGGTGGCGATGGTTTCCTTCTTCTCGACCGTGGCGGCGATGGCCGCGGCCAGCGTTTCCTCGAACTGGCCCGGCAGTTCGTTACGCATGCGGCGCTCGAACTCAAAGGCCAGTTCCGGGTACTGCGCGCGGTAGCCGGCGAACAGCTCGTCCCAGGCGGCCTGCGCCTGCGCGCCCTTGGCCTTCTGGTCCCAGGCTTCGTAGATCGGCGCCGGGATGTCGAACGGGATCGCATCCCAGATCAGGTGTTCGCGCACCGCGGCGACTTCCTTCTCGCCCAGCGCGGCGCCGTGCACCTTGTCGCCGCCCTGCAGGTTCGGCGAGCCCTTGCCGATGATGGTCTTGCAGCAGATCAGGGTCGGGCGGTCCGAGTTCTTCGCCTTGGCGATCGCGGCGTCCACCGCGGCGACGTCGTGGCCATCGACGTCCGGGATCACGTTCCAGCCGTAGGCTTCGAAGCGCTTCGGGGTGTCGTCGGTGAACCAGCCCTCGACCTTGCCGTCGATCGAGATGCCATTGTCGTCGTACAGCCAGATCATCTTGTTCAGGCGCAGCGTACCGGCCAGCGATGCCGCCTCGTGCGAGATGCCTTCCATCAGGCAGCCGTCGCCGACGAAGGCGTAGGTGTAGTGGTCGACGACGTCGAAGCCCGGACGGTTGAACTCGCGCGCCAGCAGCCACTCGGCCAGCGCCATGCCGACGGCGTTGGCGATGCCCTGGCCCAACGGGCCGGTGGTGGTTTCCACGCCCGGCGTGATGCCGACTTCCGGGTGGCCCGCGGTCTTGCTGTGCAGCTGGCGGAAGTTGCGGATGTCGTCCATGCTCAGGTCGTAGCCCGACAGGTGCAGCAGCGCGTAGTGCAGCATCGAGCCGTGGCCGTTCGACAGCAGGAAACGGTCGCGGTTCATCCAGCCCGGATTGGCCGGGTTGTGGCGATAGTGGCCGTCCCACAGCGCGACGGCGATCTCGGCCATGCCCATCGGCATGCCGGGGTGGCCCGAATTGGCTTTCTGGACGGCGTCCATCGCCAGCGCACGGATCGCGTTGGCCATCAGGGTGGTGGTTTGCAGAGATTTCATGGGTGCGGTGAGGTCTGAGGATTGGAAAGCAGTGGCGCTGGCGGATGCGGATACGGCCGGGCCTTAACCGGGTATTTTACCAGAGGGCGCCGGCGAGGATTTAAAATGCCGGCTTCGCCACCTTGAGGACCGCCATCCATGCCGCGTTTTTATTGTCCGCAGCCGCTGATCGCCGGCAGCATCGTCGACCTGCCGGAAACGGTCGCCCACCACCTGCACGTCGTGCGCCAGCAGCCGGGCGACGCACTGGTGCTGTTCAACGGCGACGGCGGCCAGGTGCGCGCGCGCCTGGCCGAGATCGGCAAGCGCCGCGCCAGCGCCGAGGTACTGGCGCACGAGGCGTTGGAAGCCGAGCTGCCGTTCGCCGTCACGCTGGCGCAGGGCTTGCCGGAGGGCACCAAGATGGACTGGATCGTCGAGAAGGCGGTCGAGCTGGGCGTGGCCGGCATTCAGCCGCTGGCGGCGCGGCGCTCGGTGGTCAAGCTGTCCGGCGAGCGCGCCGAGAAAAGACTGACGCACTGGCAGGGCGTGGTCGTGAGCGCTTCGGAACAATGCGGTCGCAACCGCCTGGCGCAGGTGGCGCCGGTGCAGGAATTCGGACGCTGGATCGCGCAACCGGCCAGCGCGGCCGTGCGCATCCTGCTCAGTCCGCGCGCCGATGCGTCGCTGGCGCAGTGGACGCACGCCAATGCGCCGCGGGACGTGTGCCTGCTGGTCGGCCCGGAAGGCGGATTCGGCGACGAGGAAGAGGATGCGGCGATCGCCGCGGGCGCCCTGCCCCTGTCGATGGGACCACGGGTGCTGCGTACCGAGACGGCCGGGCTGGCGGCGCTGGCGGTGCTGGCGGCGGGATGGGGCGGGATCTGAACATCGAATAAAAAACCGCAGCCGAGGCTGCGGTTTTCGCATGCGGCGCCGGACGGCGCCGCCAACGGCGTCATCAGAAGCGCTTGTTGTACTCGACGGTCAGCTTGATCGAGCGCGGCGCCTGGTAGGCCGTGTACTCGTTGTAGGTCGCGGACAGCACGTTCTGGTCGCCCTCGTCGTACGTCGAATCCTGCGTGATCGGACGTTGCGAGTTGAGCGCGTTGAACACGTCGACCTTCACGGCCAGGCCCTTGAGCATGTTGGGCGCATAGACCAGGTTCAGGTCCAGGCGCTTTTCCCAGGGCAGGCGGCCGAGGGAACCACGCGGCGACAGCTTGCCGCCGCAGTAGTAGTACTCGGCGCCGTAGCCCGGGCCGCCGTAGGCGGTGTTGTACGGGAAGCGCGGATCCAGGCCCAGGCCGGTCTCCTCGTCGTAGCCGTCGGACAGGTTGTTGGTACCCAGGCACAGGCGCGGACGACCCGACTGGACCGTCGCGAAGCCGCCGACCGTGAGTTCCGGCGTGATCTGGTACGCGCCGAACGCTTTCAGCTGGTGCTTGCGGTCGTTCGGCAGCAGGCCGTCGCTACCCGGCGAGAACTCCGGGAAGTCCCATGCCGCCGAGGTGCCGACGTCGGTCTGGCCGGTGTCGGAACGGGTCTGGCCTTCCATATTGCCCTTGGAACGCGACAGCGTGTAGTTGACGCGGCCGAACCAGCCGTTGCGCATCGGGTGTTCCATGTACATGTCCAGCGCCGCATACGTCCGCTTGGCTTTCGGCTGGGCGATCTGGGCGGCTGTGAAGTGCGCGTACTGGCCCTTGCCGGTCACGACCGGGTTACCGGCGGCGTCGTTGCCATCCACCCACAGGGTCACGTCGCGGCCCGGGTTGAAGATGAAGCAGTTGACCGCGCCAGGCGCCTGGATGTTGATGCCGTTCTTTTCCGCGAAGTCCAGGATCGGACGGGTGTCGCAGCTGTCGTCGATGCCGGCGCCCAGCTTGCGATAGGTGACCTTGCCGCCGAAGTTCAGGTCCGGCGTCCAGGCCTTGTCGAAGCCGATGGTCAGCTCGTCCTGGTAGTTCGGCTTCAGGCCGTCGGCCACGATGGCGCGCGGATCCTTGCGCTGGTTGTATTCGCCGTCCGGGGACTGCTGGGTGTTGATCGGCACCAGGCCCGTCGGCGCGCCGGTGTTCGGGTCGACGCCCGTATAGGTGAAGTCCTGGTTCAGGTAGGTCGAGCGCGAAGCCGCGCGCGCCGCCACCGAGGTCGGCAACTGCAGGTAATAGCGGCCCAGGCTACCGTAGACTTTCAGCGACTTGTCGCCGTTGACGTCCCAGATCGCCGAGAAGCGCGGCGCCACCTGGCTCTTCATGTCG
>DAMAFT010000411.1:0-4699 GCA_031995805.1 Massilia sp. | reverse complement strand
GCTCGTAGTTCATCTCCTTCATCATGTCGTCGAGCAGCTCGGCGGCGGCGTCGCCGCTGCCGGACGGGCCGGGACGCGTGGCGCGCGATTCCAGTTCGTTGATCCAGTGGCAGAATTCGCGCAGGGGAATCAGCTGGCGGTCCTGCAGGCGCGCCTCGATGCCGCCCTTGAGCGCGGCCTCGAACAGCGAGCAGTTCCACTGCTTCGAGAATTCGCCCAGCGCCTCGATGGTCGCCATGCCGACGCCGCGCTTGGGCGTCGTGATCGCCCGGATGAAGGCGGGATCGTCGTTCTCGTTCGCGATCAGGCGCAGGTAGGCGATGATGTCCTTGATCTCGGCCTTGTCGAAGAAGCTCTGGCCGCCCGAGATCGTGTACGGGATGCGCTCCTTGCGCAGCGCCTGCTCGATCACGCGGGCCTGGTGGTTGCCGCGGTACAGGATCGCGAAGTCGGACCACTTGTTCTTGCGCTGGAAGTGCTCGGTCGAGATCAGCATCGCCACCTGGTCGGCCTCGGTCTCGTCGTTCGGCATGCCGGACACCTTGATCGGCTCGCCCAGGCCGTGCTCGGACCACAGCGACTTCTCGAACAGCTTCGGGTTGTTGCCGATGACGGCGTTGGCCGCCTGCAGGATGCGGGTGGTGGAGCGGTAGTTCTGCTCGAGCTTGATCACCTTCAGGTCGGGGAAATCGTCGCCCAGCGTCTTGAGGTTTTCGACCGAGGCGCCGCGCCAGGCATAGATCGCCTGGTCGTCGTCGCCGACCGCCGTGAACATCGGCTTCTTGCCCAGGCCCGTCACCAGCAGCTTGACCAGCTCGTACTGGCAGGTATTGGTGTCCTGGTATTCGTCCATCAGCAGATAGCGCAGGCGCCGCTGCCAGCGGTCGCGGATCGGTTCGTTATTGCGGAACAGTTCCACCGGCAGGCGGATCAGGTCGTCGAAGTCGACCGCCTGGTAAGCCTGCAGGGTCGCCACGTAGCTGCGGTAGACCCGCCCGGCCAGGGCCTCGTCCTCGTCGCGCGCCGCCTTGATCGCGTCTTCCGGGTCGACCAGGCCATTCTTCCACAGCGAGATCGCGTTCTGGATGGCGCGGATTTCCTGCTTGTCCGTGGTCAGGGCCAGGCTCGACACAATGGTGTAGCAATCGTCGCTGTCCATGATCGAGAACTTGTCCTTCAAGCCGACCCCGGCCGCTTCCTGGCGCAGGATCTTGACGCCCAGCGAGTGGAAGGTGGACACGGTCAATTGTTTGGCTTGCTTGGGCTGCTTGAGCAGCTTGCCGATGCGCTCCTGCATCTCGAGCGCCGCCTTGTTGGTGAAGGTCAGCGCGGCGATGGTGCGCGGATCGTAGCCGCAATGCTCGATCATGTAGGCGATCTTTTGCGTGATCACGCGGGTCTTGCCCGAGCCGGCGCCGGCCAGCACCAGGCAGGGCCCGTCGAGATAGAGCACGGCTTCGCTCTGCGGTCCATTGAGGCCGAAATTCGGGGTGGTAGACATGGGAAATTTCCGGAAGGACAGCTAAGCATTGTAGCGAAGCTTGTCCCGCTGCTGAAGTCCGGCAGCGCATGGCGTGCCGGCGCGGTTGCACGCTGTTGCGTAATCTTGCGCACTATCGGGCGGCGGTGCGCAGGAAGCGGGCGCCGGTCCGCTAGCGGTAGCGTGCGACGTACTCCGCCGCCAGGTCGTCGATGTGCGGGGCGTACCTGGCCAGTTCGGCCTCGGTGCCGGGCGATTGCCAGTCGTCCTTCCAGGTCATGACGACGCCGTCCGGGAAGGCGACCCGGGCAAAGGCGGCGCCGTCGCGGCGATGGTCGCCCACCACGCCCCAATGGAAATCGCGCCGGTACGAACGGCGCAGGTTGCCCAGGCCGAAATCGACGACGAGCTGCTCGTCGATCACGCACACCGCGTGGCCGTCGATCTGGCCCGGCTTGGCATAGCCCGGGCTGCCCAGCACGAAGGCATTGTCGCCGTTGCGGACTTCGGCATGGCCGGAGACGATGCGCGCCGCGCGCCCGTGCAGCTGCGCCAGCCGGCGCACGAGGGACGCCACCAGGAAGCAGGCGGCGCCGTAGTTGTGCAGGTAGAGCCAGCCGAGGTCGTGCATACGGTCGTACAGCAGGCGGCCGAAGTCGGCCAGCGCAGGATCTTGCGACTGTACCAGCAACTGCTGGCCGCGCAATTCGCCGCGTACGATGAAGACGTTGTCGAACGCCTGGCCGTAGCGCTCCAGCATGCCCAGGAAGCGTGCGGTGGCGCGCACGACGATGCCGGCGTCGGCGTCGCGCGCCAGCGTCACCAGGCCGTGCTGTTCGAAGCGCGCCAGTTGCTGTTCGACCAGTTCGACCGGATACGGCAGCCCCTGGGCCAGCGCGGCCAGGGTCAGCGGCTGGCCGGCGGCGACGTCGTTGCCCAGCTTGATGAACAGGTCGTAGCCCGGCATCGAATCGGTGCCCGGCACGTTTTCGACGACCCAGTTGCGCAACTGGACGACGCTTTGCAGGATCGGTGGGACACGTTGCAGGGACATTGTAAATACTCAACAAAAATCACGTCACAATTCACCAGTGTGCGCGAAGTCGCCTGCAATTGAAATGTAAAAAAGATATGGTGCGCGACATTTCATGGGGGTCGCGCCACGGCGCGGCGCGGGATGCGTTACCATCCGCCTGTGGGCGCCCCGCGCCATGGCATCCGAGACAACCGACATGAAATTTGAACACCTGATCGAGATTAACAACCCGCTCAACCCGCTGGCCGACACGCTCACCCGCGAGCAGCTGTGGCGCGGGCTGGTACTGCGCGCCGAGGACCCGAAGCTGTTCGTGCCGCACCTGGACGAATGCACGATCGGCGAGCGTACCAGCGGCAGCTTCGAGCGCCGCCTGCGCTACGGCGAACTCGTCATCGACGACACCGTGCACCTGGCGCCGCTGCAGGAAGTGCGCTACGCGGTGCCGGCCCAGGGCGACATCGCCGCGTCCTCGCTGGTGATGCGCATCGAGGCTCCCGGCAACGCCATGCTGCTGGTGCGCTTCATCTACGACGACGGCAACCCGGACGCCGGCGACGAGATGGGCCGGATGTACGAGGACTTCAAGAAGTCGGCCTACCAGGAGGCGGACATCGACACCGTCAAGATCGTGCGCCAGCTGGCGGCCGAGGGGAAGCTGGACGCCAGCTACCTCAACTGACCGTCACGTCCCCGGCTCCACCTCGTCGGGATCGACGTCGCTGGTGCCCTTGACGATGTTCGCCGCCAGGTCGCGCAACGCGGTGCGCACGCCCTCTTCCACCACCGGGTGGTAGTAGGGCATCTCCAGCATCTGGTCCACCGTCAGGCGCGCCTGCACGGCCCAGGCCAGCAGGTGGCCGATGTGCTCGCCGCGCGGGGCGATCATCTCGGCGCCCAGGAAGCGTCCCGTCACGTATTCCCCGTACACCCGCAGCATGCCCTTGTTCTGCAACATGACGCGGCTGCGGCCCTGGTTCTCGAACGACACCTGGCCGACGGCGAACTTCGGCTTGCCGGGCGCGCACAGCGCCTTGTAGCTGGCGCCCAGCGTGACGACGTTCGGTTCCGTGAAGGCGGCCGTCAGCGCCGTGCGGCGCAGGCCGGGGCGGATGTCGGGGTAGCGGCCGGCGTTGTCGCCGGCGATCTTGCCGTGGTCGGCCGCCTCGGGCAGCACCGGCCGCTCGTGGTTGGCGTCGCCGGCGATGAAGATGTGGCTGTTTCCGCACTGCATGGTGCGGGCGTCGAACAGGGGAATGCGGTCCGGCCCCAGCGCCAGGCCGCTGCAGTCGATGCCGATGTCGTCCACGTTGGGCCGGCGCCCGGCCGCCTGCAGCACGTACTGGAAGCGCGCGCAGCGCTCTTCCCCGCCTTCGCGCGTGCACAGCACGATCTCGTCGCCGTCCCGCTCCGCCTTGACGATCTCGGACTGGAAGTGCAGGTCGATTTCCTCGCGCAGCACGCGGCCCGCCTGGCGCAGCACGACCGGGTCGGTCAGTTGCGCCACGCTGCCGCCGCGCGCGTACACGCTCACGCGCACGCCGAGGCGCGCCAGCGCCTGGCCCAGTTCCAGGCCGATCACGCCGGAGCCGATCACGGCCACCGAGCGCGGCAGGTCCTGCCAGTCGAACACCTCGTCGCTGGTGATCACGCCCGGACCCGCGTCCGCCAGCACCGGCAGGCGGGTCGGCGTGGAGCCGGTGGCGATCACGATGCGCGCCGCCGCGACGTCGATGCGCTCGCCGTCCGCGCCGTCCACGCGCAGCAGGTGCGGCTCGACGAAGCGCGCGTGGCCGCGCAGCTTGTCTTCGGCCGGGATGTTGTCGACGCCGTCGAGCACGAAGCCGACGAAACGGTCGCGCTCGCGCCGCACGCGCGCCATCACGGCCGCGCCGTCGATGCGTTTTTCGCCGGGATGCACGCCGAAGCCGGGCGCCAGGTCCAGCATGTGCGCCGCCTCGGCGGCCGCGATCAGGAGCTTGCTGGGCATGCAGCCCACGCGGGCGCAGGTGGTGCCGTACGGGCCGCCCTCGATCAGTAGCGTGCGCGCGCCCTGCTGCACCGCCGCGCGGTAGGCCACCAGGCCCGCCGTGCCGGCGCCGATGACCGCGACATCGACCTCCAGTTTCCGCATCGTGTTCTCCCTTGCTTGACTTCCATGACGATACGCGCATTTTGCCTGT
>DAMAFT010000410.1:0-4702 GCA_031995805.1 Massilia sp. | reverse complement strand
GCGCCAACTTCCTGTCGCAGCTGCGCCTGCGCGAGTGGCGCGACGTGCATTCGCAACTGCTGACCATCGTGCGCGAGCAGGGCTGGCGCCTGAACGAGCTGCCCGCCACCTACGACCAGCTGCACATGGCGCTACTGACGGGCCTCCTGGGCAACATCGGCTACAAGATGGAAGAAGAGGGTGCGGGCGGCGCCTACCTGGGCGCGCGCGGCATCAAGTTCCATATCTGGCCCGGTTCCTCGCTGGGCAAGAAGGCGGGCAAGTGGGTGATGGCGGCCGAGCTGGTCGAGACCACGCGCCTGTACGCGCGCTGCATCGCCCAGATCCAGCCGGAGTGGATCGAGAAGATCGGCGGCCACCTGCTGAAGAAATCGTGGGGCGAGCCGCGCTGGGAAAAGCGCACCGCGCAGGTGTCGGCGTCCGAGCGCGCCACGCTGTACGGCATCGTCGTCTACAGCCAGCGCCGCATCAACTACGCGCTGCACAACCCGCAGGAGGCGCGCGAGATCTTCATCCGCGACGCGCTGGTCGCGGGCGACTACGAGACGCGCGCGCCGTTCTACGCCCACAACCACAAGCTGATCAGGGAAATCGAGAACCTCGAGCACAAGTCGCGCCGGCTGGACGTGCTGGTCGACGACCAGCTGATCTTCGCGTTCTACGACAAGGAAATCCCGGCCGACGTGGTCAACGGCGCCGGCTTCGAGAAGTGGTACAAGGACGCGGCGCGCGACAACCCGAAGCTGCTGTACCTGGTGCGCGAGGAACTGATGCGCCACGAGGCGGCCGGCGTCACGACCGAGCTGTTCCCGAAGACGATGAACGTCACCGGCATCGAGATGGCGCTGACGTACCACTTCGAGCCGGGCAGCCCGCGCGACGGTGTCACGCTGGCCGTGCCGCTGTTCGCGCTGAACCAGATTCCCGCGGCGCGCCCGGGCTGGCTGGTGCCGGGCATGCTGAAGGAAAAGGTGCAGCTGCTCTTGAAATCGCTGCCGCAGAAGCTGCGCCGCCACTGCGTGCCGCTGCCGGAGTATGCCGCGAACTTCTTCGAGCGCAACCAGGATCCGGTGCGCTTCGGCCGCGGCGACCTGGTCGACGCGCTGATCGCCGACATCCACGCGCACACCAGCGCGCGCGTGCTGACCACCGACTTCAAGCTGGAGACGCTGCCGGCCCACCTGTCGATGAACTTCAAGGTGATCGACGAGCACGGCCGCCAGCTCGACATGGGCCGCAACCTGGCGACGCTGCAGGCGGAGCTGGGCGGGCAGGCGCGCCAGAGCTTCCAGCGCATGGCGGAATCGACGCCGGCGTCGGGCGAACGGGTGCAGGCGGCCTTCGGCAAGGGCCAGCCGGCCAAGGCCGTGCCGACTTCCGCGCCGGCGGCCGCCAGGCCGGGTGCGCCGGCGCCGGCCGCGCCGGCCGTCAGCCAGCACACCAACATCACGTCATGGACCTTCGGCGAGTTGCCGGAACTGCTGGAGATCAACCAGGGCAAGCTGACGCTGATCGGCTTCCCGGCGCTGGTCGACAGGGGCACGCACTGCGACCTGGAAGTGTTCGACGACCCCAACGTGGCCGCGCGTACCCACCGCATCGGCCTGCGCCGCCTGTTCGCGCTGCAGTTCAAGGAACAGTTGAAATTCGCCGAGAAGAACGTGCCGGGCCTGCAGCAGATGGGCATGCAGTTCATGTCGGTCGGCTCGCCCGACGAGCTGCGCGAGCAGATCGTCAGCAAGGCGATCGACATCGCCTGCCTGCAGGATCCGCTGCCGCACGATGCGGCGTCGTTCAACAAGCGCAAGGACGAGGGCAAGGGCCGCCTGGGCCTGCTCATCAACGAGATCGCGCGCCTGGTCGGCCAGGTGCTGGCCGAATTCCACGGCCTGCCCAAGCGCCTGCAGGGCTTGCCGCCGGCGGTGGCGGGCGACATGCAGGCGCAGTTGCAGGGCCTGGTGCACAAGCGTTTCGTGGGCGAGACGGAGTACGGCCAGCTGGCCCACTTCCCGCGCTACCTGAAGGCGATGAACATCCGCCTGGAAAAGCTGCGCGGCAACCCCACGCGCGACGCCCAGCTGATGGCCGAGTGGCAGGCGGCGGCGACGCAGTTCCAGCGCACCGTCAAGAACCAGCCGCTGAAGCACCTCGACCCGCGCATGGTCGACTTCCGCTGGATGCTCGAAGAGCTGCGGGTGTCGCTGTTCGCCCAGGAGCTGCGCACGCCGATGCCGGTGTCGAGCAAGCGCCTGCAGAAGGTATGGGAGTCGATGCTGCGATAAAGGCAGCGCAGGGCAAGGCAGGGCAGGGGTTCAGTCCCCCATCACCGTCACCACCACCGAGCGCTGGTGCTTCGCCACCCGGTGCTCCCACAGGTAGATGCCCTGCCAGGTCCCGAGCAGCAGTCGGCCTTCGCCCACCGGCACCGTGAGCCCGGTCGCCGTCAGCATGCTGCGCGCGTGCGCCGACATGTCGTCGGGGCCTTCCTGGTCGTGGACGTAGACCGGGTCGCCGTCCGGGACGAGGCGGCGCATGATCGTCTCGAGGTCGTGGCGCACGTCCGGGTCGGCGTTTTCCGTGATCAGGAGGGAGCAACTGGTGTGCTGCGCGAACACGTGGGCCAGGCCGCAGCGCACGCCGGATGCGGCGACCGCTTGCGCGACCGCGTCGGTGATGTCGCGGCTGCCGCGGCCGAAGGTGGAAAATGCGAGGGTGGTCTGGTAGGCCATGGCGGAACTCCCGGGCTGGACCGGCACCGTGCCGGCATGTGCCCATGGTAGCGCGTCGGCGCGCTTGTATTCATCTGTTCGCGCTTCATGACAAATGAATACAAATGCTGCACAGATATGCGGGGAGGGCTGCGGTAAGGTGGGTATTTATTCATTCCTCTTTTCCCAAGGACCAGCATGAAACTGAAGCTCCCCCTCGTCGCCGCATTCGTCGCCATCCTCAGCCTGAGCGCCTGCGGCGGCGGCGGCGGCGATTCGTCGAACAACGTGGCCGTCGCCAACCCGGCCGCGCTCACCAAGACCGACACCACCGTGGGCACCGGCGCCGAAGCCGTCACCGGCAAGACCGTGACCGTGACCTACACGGGCTGGCTGTACAGCACCACCGCCACCGGCAACAAGGGCAACAAGTTCGACAGCGGCACGTTCTCCTTCACCGTGGGTTCCGGCCAGGTCATCAAGGGCTTCGACCAGGGCGTGACGGGCATGAAGGTCGGCGGCAAGCGCACCGTGCTGATCCCGTCGAGCCTGGGCTACGGCGCCAGCGGCTCGGGTTCGATCCCGCCGAACGCCGGCCTGGTATTCGACATCGAGCTGACCGCAGTCAAGTAATCGCATCGTCGCTTGACTCCCCTTTGACGGAGCCGCCTGGCTCCGTTTTTTTATCCCGCATCGCCGCCGCGTGGCGTGAGCGCAACAGCAATTTTGTATAATCGCAAGGCTAGCCATGGAGAACACCGCACGATGCATGTCAAACGCCTGACCCTGATCGGAATCGCAGCCATCGCGGCAGGTTACACGTTCTTGTCGAGCGCCGGACCTGCCGTCGACCTGCCGCGCCCGAAAGTGGCGGCGGACGCCGCGGTGGCGCCGTGCGGCCTGGCGCCGGCGCACGATGCGCCGGACGTCACGGCCCGCCAGGCGCGGCTGGTGCAGGAAGCGGGGCGCACGGGCTACCTGCGCGTGTGCCAGGCCGACCTGGACCGCTTCGACGTGTCGGCGGGATTGAAGCCGCTGCCGCTGGTGCTGGCCAGCCTCGATTTCACGCCGGTGAGCCTGGCCGGCACCCCCCTTGCCGCCCTGACGAGCCTGGGTGGCATGGCCGAGGCGGCCGGCAGCGCGCAGTCGCGGCTGTATCGCAGTTTCCGCCTGCCGGACGGCGGCACGCTGACGCTGTTCGAACACGACCTGTCCGTCGACGGCGGCGGAATGTGGCGCGTTCCGGAAGACGACGTGAAGGAAAACCCGAAGGGCGGACCGGAGCACGGATCGAAGCAAGAACAGGAGCGTGTCAACGGCCTGCCGGCGCGCCTGGTCGTACTGCAGGAGGACGGTGGCAAGGCGGTGTCGATGCTGAGCTGGCGCGAAGGGCGCCGCGCCTACGAACTGTGGGTCGACGCCAACGTGGTGCGCGACGGCTCGCGCGACCGCCTGTTCACATTTGCCGCGGCCTTGCCCGCATCGGTGCCGGCGCGCCAGGACGATGCCGGCGCCGGGATCGTGCGGACGGCCGTAGCCGGTCCGGACGGTGGCGTCCGGACCACGGGACGGTAATCGGCCTCAGCCGATATTGCTGCCGCGGATGCGGCTCAGGTCGGTATCGTCGCCCAGGTTGCCCGCGCGCGGGTCGGTACTGGAACCGGCGCCGCTGCCCAGGTCGGCGCCGGCGCCGGTGCCCGCGGCGCCCGCATGGCCGGCGCCCATCGATCCCATGCCGGCGCCCACGCCGCCGCCCACCGTCCCGCCCATCGCCACGTGCGACCCCGGCCCCATGCTCGGGCCGCCGGCGCGGCTCGGGTCGGTGCCGTAGAAGGTGTGGATTTGTCCGGCCCATTGCGCGTCGGACATGTCGGGCCAGGCGTGCTTGTCGAAGCCCGGCGCGTTTTTCAGGCGTTCCTTGTCCACGTTCAGCACGAAGCGCTTGTTGGCGGTGTCCAGGTGCAGCGCCTGCCAGGGCACGGCGAACAGTTTTC
>DAMAFT010000409.1:0-4708 GCA_031995805.1 Massilia sp. | reverse complement strand
GAGCAGCGGACTTTTAATCCGTTGGTCGCTGGTTCGAGCCCAGCACGGCCTACCAAGATTCAGCGAAAACGCCAGCCTTCGGGCTGGCGTTTTTGTTTTGGGCGTCGCTCGGCGCCTTTTCCTTCCCCTTGCCTGCGCCCATAGCCAGCGCCACCACGCCGGCTTCGGCGCGCCCACCAGCAAGTTGCGCTCTCTCAAGTTTCACCTGTGCACGTCCTTGAATAATTACAAGGTTTTCATCGACAGGGAGCGATCACAGATGACAGTTCACGACATGGCAGGCGCCTTCGACCTCGCGCAGTACAGGCTGGCCACACGCAACCGCCCGCTGCGCCTGGTCCTGGATGGCAAGGACGGCACCAGCGACGAGTCCCTGTTGCCACAACGGGTAGTCGGCAGCGAAGCGGTTTGCGGCGGCTTCGCGTTCCGGATCCTGTGCGTGTCCGAGAGCGTGACGCTGCCGCTCAAGCATTTCATCGGCGTTCCCGCAGAACTGCAGGTCGTCACCGATAGCGGACAACTGCGCCGCATCTGCGGCGTCGTCACGGAAGCCGCGTCGGGTCAAAGCGACGGCGGTCTCGCGACCTATCAACTGGTCATGCGCGACGCGCTGTCCGTTCTGGAACACAAGACCAATACGCGCATATTCCGCGACAAGAACGAACTGGATATCATCGCGACGCTCGTGTCGGAATGGCAAAGACGCATATCGGTGCTGGGCGCAACTTTCGACCTGCGCATCGACGTCGGTCTCGCCAGCCGCCAATTCGCCCGCCGTCAGTTCACCATGCAGCACAACGAGTCGGATGCGGATTTCAGGCGCCCCACGATTTCATCCTGCGGGTCCCCGGCGAAGACGACCACGCCCACACGGCCGCCAGCGATTCCTGGACCAGCAATCACGCCCTGCGCCAGCATTTGCCGCACGCCGGCGATGCGCCCGCCGACGCGTCTCCCGAAGAGCGCGCCCGGTTCGGCGTGCGCCGTATCACCGGCGAGGCATTGGCGAAGCCGGTCCTTGCCAGCATGGGCGAAGGCGCCCGCCCCGACGCGCAGCACCGCTACGGCGCCAGCGAGGACGTCGACCAGATCGACGCGGACGGGATCGTCGCCACATTGCGCGGCTACCAACCGGTTGCCAGTCCCCGTCCGGCCCTGTACGGGCACAGGGTAGCGAAGTGCAGCGAACACCGGGGCGCATTGACGGCAAGACTCAATCGGGGAAAAGACAACGACGACAAATGCGAGGTCAAGAACATCTACGCGTGCCTGGACGCCGGCTTCGAGCGTCCGCTCTACCCTCCCAGGCTCCTGATCGAACGGACGGAAACGCCGAACGAAGCGCGCCTGCGTTGGCAGAAGACGGCCGTGGCGCGCTCGTTCCACAGCGCGATCTATGGCGGGCGCAAGAATCATTGCGATGTCACGGCTTATGACGTGGCGATCGGTGGCGGAAAGGCGCCGACCGATCCGTCGTTCTACAAGTATTTGTGTGCGGTGGCGGATTGGCGGGTGAAACAGCCATCCGCCTTGGAAAAGGCGCGTCCAGGCATTCTCACTTGGAAAGAGTTCCTTCAACAGCATGCAACCTACTGGGCAGACGAGCGTCCATGGAGGAAAGCATTAATCGAAGGAAACCAAGTGTATTACTCGACAGGAAAACTACCTGAAGATCTTCCACTGCCGCCCGAAGGACTGCCCCCTTCGCTCGTCGTGGAATCGATGTGGGGAACGGTCGGAAGAACCGACCGAGTGACCACATAAGCACATGCAATCGCCCACGACATTCAAGCAAAGGAGAAAACGATGAGCAAACCATGGTGGATCCTGGCGATCGTGCTGGGAATTGGGCTGGTGCTTGGCGGTCGCTGGGTGCTGGCGGCACGCGATGCCGATGTCCGCCAATCCCAGGCAAAGGCTGCGGCATCGAAGGCAAACGAGCAACTTGCAGCGGCGCGTACCGAACAGGGACGACGCGAGTACGTCCTGGAAGTGATCAACCTGGGAGTCACCCTGGACAAGTACCGGCAAGGCAAACTATGGGAAGCCCTGCAATCCGGGAACCCCTATACGTCGTTGCGCGAGCAGGATCCCAAAAAATATCCTTGGGCCGTCAATGACAAGCGCGGCATGAGCGGCGGCCGCAGTGGCGACACCCTGGAAAATGGCGCCGCCTATACCGTCCTGGAATGGGGCACGCCAGTCTTCAATGCAAGGCCTCCCGACAGGAGCGAGTACGCCAACCATCCATTAACGACGAATATGGGCTTTTCCGCAGGGACTGAATCAAACGGCATGATAGGAAGCCTGTTCGTTGCCGCCGGGGCACGTCTTGCCGAACGTCCCGACCGCATCCTCGACGATGTCTTCGACTTCTTCGACGCCAATCCTGACCTTCCCTATGTCGTCCTTGGCTCGGACGACGATATGGTCGTTCGGGAGGATTCCTTGCCACCCGGGCCCCCACTGCTCATCAAGGATGGTTATTACATCCCCGAAATGCCCGACGCCTCCGCACTGTTCGTCCTGGCCCGCCGCGAGCGCGTCGACCCAATTCGTCCATTTACCTACGACGACATCGACGACTACCGAACTCCCATGGATGTGCTTAACCGCGACGGCATCGCACGACGCCTCTTCCTCGGCTATCTCGACTTGAGGAGGAGCTTGCCACGTCACGACAAGGATACGATCGACCGCCCCCCCACCGTCGCCGAATGGCTGGACTTCGCCGCCAGGTTCGGCGTGCGGCCCGACATCCGCGGCACCGGCCAGATCAGCTTCCTCGATCGCGAATTCAACGCGAAGCACCGCCCGCCACGGGACTGGAAGCCGACGCCATGGTTCCCTGTCCCGTGGAGCAAGACCCAACTTGCCGAGTTCGACAGGATGGCCACCCGCGGCTTCGTCCACCGTCCTGTCTTCGTGAAGACGACCGACGAACACGGCAAGCCGCTGGCCCGTCGCGACGCACGCCAGCAAGCGCTCATGGAAGGTTTGCAGGAAGCGCTGCTCACGCTGCCGGAAGCCGAGCGGGCCAGGGCGCCGGCACGCATCATCGTGGCGACCAACAACCAGACGGCGCAACTGGTCGCCCTTGAAGGCATGCTGCACCAGTATGCCGCGCAGGGTGGCCCCGAGATCGACAGCGGCAGGCTCGACCAGTTCATCAACATCGACCGGCGCCTCGGCAATACGGGAGCGACCACCTTGTTCATGGAGATGGCGATCGGCGTGATCGGCAGCTATCGCGCCGGCGGCCCCAGCCTGGCGATCAACCTGCGCGATCCGCACGAGGCGACATTCATTTTCGTCAGCCCGCCCTCCGAGGAAAAGCGCGAAGCCCAGAAACACCGCGGCGACGTATTCCGCAGAGTCCGGTCTCCGGCGAGCAACCTGGAAAACTACGCAGTGCCGGAAGCGAAACAGCCATGAAAAACATCGTCCGGCTCGGCGACGCCACATCGCATGGCGGCAAGGTCGTCAGCGCCAGCGCCGCCCATTTCAAGGTCCATGGTATCCCGGCGGCGTGCGTGGGCGACACCTGCAGTTGTCCCCTTCCCGGCCATTCCGGCTGCACGATCGCGACAGGCTCTCCACACCACACGATCGACGGGAAACGCATCGCCTTCGATGGGGATCGTCTCAGTTGCGGCGCAACGCTGGTCGCGAGCTTCACGCATTTCGGCACGACCAGGTAGCGCACGGGCGGCGCTTCATGCGCCGCGTCCCTCATCGATCCCCGCCAGTATTCCCTCGATATCCCCCATCTGCACCGGCTTGGTCAGGTGATGATCGAACCCCGCCGCGCTCGACTGGCTGCGGTCCCCTTCCGCGCCCCACCCCGTCAACGCCACCAGCACCGTGTCTTCCAGTCCCGGCATCGCGCGCAGGGCGCGCGCCGTCTCGTAGCCGTTCATGCGCGGCATGCCGATGTCGAGGAAGGCCAGGCGGGGCCTGAAGCTCGCGGCGACTTCCAGCGCCTCGACGCCGTCGTGCGCCGTGCGCACCGTGTGGCCGTGCAATTCCAGGATCATCGACAGCGTCACGGCCGCGTCGACGTTGTCGTCCCCCACCAGCACGTCGATACCGCCGCCCGGCTGGTCCGCGGCGCCGTCGCCGAGCGCATGCGGCGCCGCGCCCGGCTGCGTCGCGGCAGGCGCCAGCGGCAGGCGCACCGTGAACGTGCTGCCGGCGCCGGCGCCCGCGCTGGCGGCTTGCACGCTGCCGCCATGCAGTTCGACCAGGCGCCGCACCAGCGACAGCCCGATGCCCAGGCCGCCCTGGGCGCGGTGGAGGCTGCGGCCGACCTGGCTGAACATCTCGAACACGCCGTCCAGCGCCTCGGCCGGGATGCCGATGCCGGTGTCGGCCACGGCGATCAGGGCATGCTCGCCGTCACGGCGCAGCGCGAGGTCGATGCGCCCGCCCGCCGGCGTGTACTTGGCCGCGTTGTTGAGCAGGTTCGCCACCACCTGGGCGATGCGCGTGACGTCGACGTCGGCCACCAATGCCTCGTCCGGCACATCGACGCGCAGTTCGTGACGGCCGGCCTCGATCATCGGCAGGCTCGTCTCGATCGCGCTCGACAGCACCTGGTGCAGGTCGACCCGCGCGCGCTTGAGTTCCAGCTTGCCGCCGCTGATGCGGGCGACGTCGAGCAGGTCGTCGATCAGGTGCACCATGTGGCCGACCTGGCGTTCCATCA
>DAMAFT010000408.1:0-4715 GCA_031995805.1 Massilia sp. | reverse complement strand
ACCAGGGCGAGATGCTGGCCGCCGTGCGCGACGAGGGCAACGGCCTGCAGGTGCAGGTCGGCCAGGACGGCAACATGGTGCAGGTGCAGTCGGAAGACCGCGAGGCGAACCGCTTCAAGGTCGTGCCGAAGATGGGCTTCTTCTTCAACGACCCGAGCGGGGCGCTGCGCTACGAAGTCACCGCGAACGCCAACTACGACAAGCGCCTTGCCGAAGGCACCTACCTGAACAGCGCCTTCCGCCTCGAACTGCTCGAGAACATCTCCGGCGTCACCCAGCCGTCGAACAGCCTGCTGCCGCACGTGCGTTCGGACATCGCCGAGTACAAGCGCGGCGGCCGCTTCAAGATGAACCGCCTGCTGCTCAACAAGTACATGACCCTCGACGAAGGCCTGTATGCGCGCGGTTCGGTCGGCTTCTACGAGGAGATGTACCGCGGCGCGGGCGGCCAGGTGCTGTACCTGCCGAAGGACAGTCGCTGGGCGGCCGACCTCACCGTCGACGCGTTGCAGCAGCGCGGCTACAACGGCTGGCTCGACCGGCGCGACTACCAGACCGTGACGGCGCTCGGCGCACTGCACTACAAGCTACCGTACGACATCACCGCGACCGCGCGGGCAGGGCGTTTCCTGGCCCGCGACGAGGGCGTGCGCGTGGAATTCAAGCGCCGCTTCCCGTCCGGCGTCGAGGTGGGCGCGTGGTACACCAAGACCAACGGCAAGGACATCACGAGTCCGGGCACCCCGTCCAATCCCTACAACGACAAGGGCATCTTCCTGTCGGTGCCGCTGAACATCATGCTGCCGATGGACTCGCAGGCCTCGGCCGGCGTGGCCTTGTCGCCATGGACGCGCGACGTCGGCCAGACGGTCGCCAGCCCGGGCGACCTGTACGAGATCTTCGAGGATCCGCGCCGCGACCTCACGACCTACGATGGCCTGGGCAACTTCGCCGAGCGCCGCGACGAGCAGAACCTGCCGGCCGTGCACCCGCCGGTGCGGCCGATCGGCAACCCGTGGCCGCAATTCCGCTGGCGCCTCGAGCAGTCGGTGTCGACCACGCCGACCCTGCCGGAATGGGCCAAGGGCACCGTCCTGGGCGGCGGCGCGATCCTGGCCGGTGCGCTGCTGGACAAGCCGGTCGACCGGTTCATGAAGAAGCACCAGGATTCCAGCGTCGCGCGCGCCTGGGACAACGTCGGCAAGGGCATGCCGGTGTTGCTGGCCGGCGCCGCCGCCGGCGCGGTGGCCTTCGGCGACGCGCGCATGCAGAACATGGGCGTCATCGCGCTGCAGTCGATCGCCGGCGCGGCCGTGCTGTCGACCGGCACCAAGCACCTGGTCGGCCGCGCGCGGCCGCGCGACGAACTCGGCCAGTGGCATCGCGCATCGGACCGTTCCGATTCCTCTTTCCCATCCAACCACAGCACGGTAGCATTCGCCGCCGTCACGCCGTTCGCGCAGGAGTACGATGCGCCTTGGTTGTACAGCGTGGCCGCGCTCAGCTCGCTGGGCCGCTCCGCCGGGCGCCAGCACTGGGTGTCGGACGTGGTGGCCGGTGGCGTGCTCGGCTATGCGGTCGGCAGCTGGCTGTGGCAGGCGCAGCGGGACGATTCGCGCCAGGGCTTCGCCGTGAATCCCGGCGTCAAGTCCGTCAGCGTCAGCTGGAGCGGAACGTACTGAGCCCTGGAGTGGCGCTTTTTCGTTCCGGGCCGGAACACGACTTGCTGCGTGGCGAGCATTTTTTCGTGCAATGGATATAATTGCAACGATTTTTTTGATGCACTTATCTGACTCGGCACGCATGTGACGCTCCGGTTCCCCGGACCGGCCCGCATGCATGCGGAGCTCGGTATTCGGGAGATGACAAGCATGATTTTAGTGACGGGCGGTGCCGGCTTCATCGGTAGTAACTTTGTACTGGACTGGTGCGCCGGCACCGACGAACCAGTCGTCAATCTCGACAAGCTGACCTATGCCGGCAACCTGGAAAACCTGGCCGGGCTGCAGGCTAATCCGGGCCACGTGTTCGTGCAGGGCGACATCGGCGACGTTGCGCTGCTGCGCCGGCTGCTGGCCGAGCACCGGCCGCGCGCAGTCGTCAATTTTGCCGCGGAAAGCCACGTCGACCGCAGCATCCACGGCCCGGAAGATTTTATCCAGACCAATATCGTCGGCACCTTCCACCTGCTGGAAGCCGTGCGCGACTATTGGGGCGCGCTGCCGGACGACGAGAAGGCGGCGTTCCGCTTCCTGCACGTGTCCACCGACGAAGTCTACGGTTCGCTCGCCAAGGACGATCCCGCCTTCAGCGAGACCAACCGCTACGAACCGAACAGCCCGTACTCGGCCAGCAAGGCCGCCAGCGACCACCTGGTGCGCGCCTACCACCACACCTACGGCCTGCCGGTCCTGACCACCAACTGCTCGAACAACTACGGCCCGTACCACTTTCCCGAAAAGCTGATCCCGCTGTGCATCCACAATGCCCTCGCGGGCAAGCCGCTGCCGATCTACGGCGACGGCCAGCAGATCCGCGACTGGCTGTTCGTGAAGGACCATTGCTCGGCCATCCGCCGCGTGCTGGAAGCCGGCCGGCTCGGCGAGGTCTACAACGTCGGCGGCTGGAACGAGAAGGCCAACCTCGACGTCGTCGGCACGCTGTGCGACATCCTCGACGAACTGAGCCCCCGTGCCGACGGCCAGTCGTACAAGACCCAGGTCACCTTCGTGACCGACCGTCCGGGCCACGACCGCCGCTACGCGATCGATGCGACCAAGCTGGAGCGCGAGCTCGGCTGGAAGCCGGCCGAGACCTTCGAGACCGGCATCCGCAAGACGGTCCGCTGGTACCTCGACAACCAGGAATGGGTCCGGAACGTGACCAGCGGCAGCTACCGCGAGTGGCTCGGCAAGCAGTACGGTGCATAGCATGAAGATCCTCCTGACTGGCAGGAACGGACAGGTCGGTTTCGAGCTGCGCCGCGCGCTGGCGCCGCTGGGCGAGGTCGTCGCGGTCGACCAGGCAACCTGCAACCTGGCCGATGCCGATGCCGTGCGTGCCCTGGTGCGCGAGGTGGCGCCGGACGTCATCGTCAACCCGGCCGCCTACACGGCCGTGGACAAGGCCGAATCGGACCGCGACGCGGCGTATGCCGTGAATGCCGTCGCGCCCGGCGTGCTGGGCGCGGAAGCGGAGCGCCTGGGCGCGCTGGTCGTGCACTTTTCGACCGACTACGTGTTCGACGGCGCCAAGGACGGCGCCTACACCGAGGACGACGTGCCGGCCCCGCAGGGCGTGTATGGTGCCAGCAAGCTGGCCGGCGAGCTGGCGCTGGCCGCGGCCACGCCGCGCCACCTGATCCTGCGCACCAGCTGGGTCGTGGGCGCGCACGGCGGCAACTTCGCCAAGACGATGCTGCGCCTGGCCGCGGAGCGCGACCGCTTGACCGTCGTGGCGGACCAGTTCGGCGCGCCGACGTCGGCGGCGCTGCTGGCCGACCTCGTCGCACAACTGGTGCGCCAGCACCAGCGCGAGCGCGCGCCATCTTTTCCGTACGGCACGTATCATGTCGCGGCGTCGGGCGAAACCAGCTGGCACGCCTATGCGCGCTTTGTCGTCGCGCAGGCGCTGGCGGCCGGCAAGACGTTGAAGGCGGGACCGGACGACATCCATCCGTTGACGACGGCGCAGTATCCGACGCCGGCGCGGCGTCCGGCCAATTCGCGCCTCGACACGCAGCGTTTCCGTACCGCGTTCGGCCTGCGCCTGCCGCCGTGGCAGGAGAGCGTGGGCCACGTGCTCGAACAACTATTCTGAGAGGGCAGCATGTCCAATCCAACACGCAAGGGCATCATCCTGGCCGGCGGCTCGGGCACGCGCCTGTACCCGGTGACCCAGTCCGTCAGCAAGCAATTGATGCCGGTCTACGACAAGCCGATGGTCTATTATCCGCTGAGTACCCTGATGCTCAGCGGCATCCGCGACGTGCTGCTGATCAGCACGCCGTCCGATACGCCGCGTTTCGCCGAATTGCTGGGCGACGGCAGCCGCTGGGGCATGAACATCCAGTATGCCGTACAGCCGAACCCGGACGGACTGGCGCAAGCCTTCATCATCGGCAAGGATTTCGTCGGCAATCACCCAAGCGCGCTGGTGCTGGGCGATAACATCTTCTATGGCCACGACCTGATCAAGCAGCTCCACAGCGCGAATGCGCGCACCGATGGCGCGACGGTCTTCGCCTACCATGTGCAGGACCCGGAGCGGTATGGCGTGGTGGAATTCGATGCCGGCCAGCGTGCGATCTCGATCGAAGAAAAGCCGAAGGCGCCGAAGTCGAACTTCGCGGTGACCGGCCTGTATTTCTACGACAAGGACGTGTGCGGCATCGCCGCCGACATCAAGCCGTCCGCGCGCGGCGAGCTGGAAATCACCGATGTCAACCAGTGTTATCTCGACCGCGGCAGCCTGAACGTCGAGATCATGGGACGCGGCTTCGCCTGGCTCGATACCGGCACGCACGACAGCCTGCTGGAGGCCGCCAGCTTCATCGCCACGCTGCAAAAGCGCCAGGGCTTGCAGGTGGCGTGTCCCGAAGAAATCGCCTATCGCCAGGGCTGGATCGATGCCGGCGCGCTCGAAAAGCTGGCCATGCCATTGGCCAAGAACGGCTATGGCCGCTATCTGTTGAATCTTTTGAAATGAGTTGAGCA
>DAMAFT010000407.1:0-4717 GCA_031995805.1 Massilia sp. | reverse complement strand
CGATGTATTCGTAGGACAGGCCGTGGAAACCGTAGCGGCGGATGCCGAGGTCGGTCACGGCAGGCGGCAGCGCGAACGCCTGGGCCAGCGCCGGCTGGCCACTGTGGAAGGCGGTATCGAAGCAGCCGACCTGCGGCAGGTGCGGCGCCAGTTGCGCCACGGCGCGCACCGCCGCCAGGTTGTGCGGCAGGTGCAGCGGCGCCAGCGGTACCAGGGTGTCGAGGTAAGCCAGCGCCTGCGCGTCCAGCCGCTGCGGGCCGCTGTAGTGCGTGCCGCCGTGCACGATGCGGTGGCCGGCGGCCAGCACGCGGTAGCCGTCCAGGTGGCCGGCCGCGAAGTCGACGAGGAAGCGCATGGCGGCGGCGTGGTCGAGCGCCTCGCCCCACTCCTGGGCGCCGATCGCCGCGCCGGCCGCGTCGCGTGCCGAGAAGCGCGTGGGGCCGCTGTACAGGTTCTCGATCTTGCCCTTGAACGTCAGGTCCAGCCCGGCCCCGCTGTACAGCGAGAACTTGATGCTGGACGAGCCGGCGTTGAGGACGACGATGCTGTCGTTGGCGGCGATCATGTCAGCCGCCCAGCAGGCGCGCGTCGGCCAGCTTGGCGCGCGCCACCAGCACCGCCACCGCGCACGACGCCAGGCGCGCGGCGACCGAATCGGCGCGGCTGGTCAGGATCAGCGGCACGCGCGCACCCAGCACGATGCCGGCGGCGGCCGCGCCGGCCATGAAGGTCAGGCTCTTCGCCAGCATATTGCCCGCCTCCAGGTCGGGCGCCACCAGCACGTTGGCGCGGCCGGCGACGGGCGAGACGATGTGCTTGAGCGCGGCGGCCTGGAGGTCGATGGCATTGTCCATCGCCAGCGGACCGTCGAGCACCGCACCGGTGATCTGGCCGCGGTCCGCCATCTTGCACAGGGCGGCGGCATCGATGGTCGACGGCATCTTGGCGCTGACCGTCTCGACGGCCGCCAGGATCGCGACGCGCACCTCGGGGAAGCGCAGCACGTGGGCCAGGTCGATCGCGTTCTGGACGATGTCGACCTTGGCGTCCAGCGTGGGGACGATGTTGACGGCGGCGTCGGTGATGATCAGCGGCTCGGCGCGGCCCGGCACCTCCATGACGAAGCAGTGGCTCAGGCGGCGCGCGGTGCGCAGGCCGGTGCTGGACGACACCACGGCGCCCATCAGCTCGTCGGTGTGCAGGCTGCCCTTCATGAGGGCGGCAGCCTTGCCTTCGCGCACCAGTTCGACGGCGCAGGCCGCCGATGCATGGCTGTGTTCGGTATCGACGAGGGGCAGCGCGGAGACGTCGAGGCCGGCCGCGTCGGCCGCCGCGAGGATGCGGGCGCGCGGCCCGACCAGGACCGGCTCGATCAGGCCCATGCGCGCGGCGTCCAGCGCCGCTTCCAGCGCATGGCCGTCGCAGGGATGGGCCACGGCGACGGCCACGGGACCGATCGCGCGCGCCGCGGCGATCAGCTGGTCATAGTAAGGGTGTGCCGGTTTCGACGCTTCCATATGGACTCCGCTGGTTAAAGCGAGTCCATCATATCACCGCTTTTTTGCCATAAAGCAAATTCTTGCTGCGGTGCGACAAAATGTCCTACCCTCTACCCTCTACCCTCTACCCTCAACGAATGATCTGCGGGGCGCTGGACGGATCGAAGTCGGCCCAGTCGCCGTCCACGATATTCCCGTGGGCCCGTTCGATCTGGGTGGCGCCCAGGCCGCGCAGCACCGCGACGGCGCGCGCTTCTTCGGCCGGATCGTCGAAGGCGACCGCCACCAGCATGCCGGCATGGCGGTTCTCGACGGGCGCCCTGCCGCCCTCCTCGCGCTCGCCGGCGTCCTTCATCTTGGTAAAGCTGAACAGCGAGCCGACATGGGCGCCGACCAGGCCGCCGACCACGGGACCGATCGGCCCGGTGAGCGGCGCCGTGGCCGCGCCCGCCACTGCGCCGATGGCGGCGCCGGCGCCGACGCCCTGCGCCACGCCTTCCGGCGACTCCTTGGCGCCGGGAGACGTGATGTGGTCGCCGCCGATCGGCGTCATGTCGTGCTGGCCCGGCTGGCTCAGGTAGAAGCCGCTGATGCGTTCGCTCTGGAAACCCGCATCGACCAGCGCGCGGCGCGCCTGGTCGATGTCGTCCTGAAGCTGGAAGTGTCCTGCGACGATGGTGGACATGGCCGACTCCTCTGCATTCGATGGTGCCAAGCATGCGCCGGCGCCGCCCGGGTGTCTGTACGAGAGCGCACGCAGCCCAGCGGCAGCGGCGGGCCTGCGGCTAGGCGGCCGTCCTCAGCGCCACTGTCCGTAATCCACCGCCACGTGCTCCGGCTCCGCCACCGGCGCCGCGGACCAGACCCGCGGATCGACCCGGAAATACGCCTGGAACTCGGCGTACAGCGCCGGATGGCCGGCCGCCAGCGCATGCGGCTGCTCGAAGAAGGTCTCGGTGGCGACGGCGAAGAATTCGGCCGGATTGGTGGCGCCGTACGGGTCCAGCACGTCGCGGTAGCCCCACACCGTGTCGCGCCGCAGCAGCGCGAAGTCGCGGCCCAGCGTTTCCGACCAGCTGCGGTAGCGCTCGGCGCTGCCGAGGAACGGCGCACCGTTGTTGCTGCCGGATTCGCTGTCGAGCTGGTGTGCGAATTCATGCAGCACGACGTTGTGCGTGCCCTCGGGCGGCAGGCCGGCGCGGCGCACGTGTTCCCAGGACAGGATCACGCGGCCGTCGCCCCAGGACTCGCCCAGCAGGTCCTGGCGCGTCTCGGTGACGACACCGGCCTCGTCGGCCTCCTTGCGCGGCACCAGGAAGGCGCCCGGATACACGAGCACCGCATGCAGGCCCGGATACACGCGGGTCGGACGGTTCAGCAGCAGCAGGCAGGCCTGGGCCGCGATCGTCACGCGCATCTCTTCCGTGACTTCCAGCCCGGCGCAGCCGACGAAGGTCTTTTCGTGGAGGAATTGCTTGGTCAGGCGCTGCAATTGCTGCTGCAGGTCCGGCGCCATGCCCCGGTACTGGTCGACGTTGCGCTCGATCCAGCCCAGTTGTGCCGGAGCCAGCGGCCGGGCCAGCACGCGGCGCAGGCGCCAGCGCGGGAATTGCCAGGCCAGCAGCAGCGCGCCGGCGAGGACGGCGCAGGCCAGTGCGGCTTCCATGCTGCCTCCTGTATCAGGTTGCCGGCGTGGCGGCGCCGGTGCCCGCCTGCGGTGCGAAGTGGGCTTCGACGGCATCGGCATTGCCGACCAGGCGGCCGCCGATGAAGACCTGCGGCCACGTCATTTCCCCGGACACGGCGCGCAAGACGCTGGTATTGATCTTGGCGTCCTGGGAAATATCGGTGAAGACGATCCCGTTGGCCTTCAGGACGGCCTTGGCGCGTGCGCAGTGCGGGCAGCCGGGCTTGGAGAAGATCACGACGGGTTCGCGCGGCTCGGCTTGCGGGTTAATGTAGCGCAGCATGGTGTCGGCATCCGATACCTCGAACGGGTCGCCCTCCTTGTCTTCCTCGATGAAGATCTTGTCGATGACGCCGTCCTTGACCAGCATCGAGTAGCGCCAGGAGCGCTTGCCGAAGCCCAGGTCGCGCTTGTCGACCAGCAGCCCCATGCCTTCGCTGAAGTCGCCGTTCCCGTCCGGGATCATGGTGATGTTGCCGGCTTCCTGGCCGTCCTGCCACGAGTTCATCACGAAGGCGTCGTTGACCGAGATGCAGACGATGTCGTCGACGCCGTTCTCGCGCAGGGCCGGCGCCAGCTCGTTGTAGCGCGGCAGGTGGGCCGACGAACAGGTCGGCGTATAAGCGCCCGGCAGGGCGAACACGACGACGGTCTTGCCCTTGAACAGCTCATCGGTCGTAATGTCGCGCCATTGGTCGTTGGGACGCGCCTTGAACGTCACGTCGGGGACGCGCTTTCCTTCCAGTGAGTCGGCATTCGGTAGCATGGATTCTCCTCGTTGGTGGTGGCGGCCAGTGCGCCACCTGAGCGGGCATATGGGAATCCTTGACGGCTTTTCAATTGGCAAGCAATAAAAAACGCCACCGGCCGAAGGCGGGTGGCGTCATGTTCGCTTGGAGCGATCGTGTTACTTGGCGACCTGGCCCGGCGCCGGGCCGAACAGCGCGGCGACCAGCGGATCGCGGGCGACCGGGCTGCGGTTCACGCGGATCGCGTAGTGGGTGTCGTCGGCCAGGATGTGGAAGTGGCGGCCGGTACCGGCCATGCTCTGCTCGCGCAGGCCCGGACGCTCCTTGCGCGGCGCGGCGCCTTCGCGCTTGGGCTGGCAGATGGCGCCCAGGAAGGCCTTGACGCGGTCCGGATCCGGGGAAATGCGGTACACGGCCTTGCCCAGGTAGGTGGCGGTGCCTTCGATGTAGCGCGCCAGCTCGATCACGCCGGCTTCGCGCAGGTCGCGGATGTACTTGCGGGCGCCCGACGGCGAGAACTTCAGGAACCAGGCGATTTCGTCGGCCAGCATCTCGTGCGTTTGCAGCTCGCCAATCAGCTTCTGCATGTTCTCGATGCGGCGCTGGGTAGCCGAAGTCGACCGCACGCGTTCGATCGGCGCCAGCGAAATCGGGGCGCGCTCGGTCGGTTGCGGCGGGACGCGTTCGATCAATGCAGAGTTGCTGGAAGTGTGCACTGCGTTGAGGTCGCCTTGCACCGCATTGTGGTGAGTCGCTGCATGCATATTGGTGTACTCCGTATA
>DAMAFT010000406.1:0-4721 GCA_031995805.1 Massilia sp. | reverse complement strand
GCCGTGATGGAAACGGCGCGCGGCGGCATCCTCAAGCGCGGCCTGGCGTACGACCGCTGCGACGTCGGCATCGTGCTGAACGTGGCGCCCGACCACCTGGGCCTGGACGGCGTCGACACCATCGAGGACCTGGCCCAGGTGAAGGCGGTGGTGCCGATGTCGGCCTCGCGCGCGGTGGTGCTGAACGCCGCCGACCCGCTGTGCGTGGCGATGGCGCGGCGCGTGCGCCCGGACGTCGAAGTGATTTATTTTGCGATGGAAGCCGACGAGCCGGTGCTGTTGCGCCACCTCGAGGAAGGCGGGCGCGCCGCCTACCTGCAGGACAACGCCATCGTCGTCGCCGACGCCACCTACCACCAGGAGCTGGTGCGGGTGGAAAGCATGCCGATCGCCTTCGGCGGCCGCGCGCGCTACAACATCGCGAACGCGCTGGCGGCCGCGGCCGGCCTGCTGGCGGCGGGCTTCTCGAACCTGCAGATCGCCACCGGCCTGTCGACGTTCGTCAGCGACGGCAAGACCAACCCGCTGCGCACGAATGTGTTCGACGTCCGCGGCGTGACGGTGATCGTCGACTACGCCCACAACACGGCCGCCTACGCGGCGCTGGGCGAGATGGCGCGCGCGCTGCTGCCGCGCCAGCTGGTCGGCATCGTCACGGCGCCGGGCGACCGCCGCGACACCGACCTGCTCGACATCGGCCGCACCTGCGCGGCCCGCTTCGACGAACTGGTCGTGTACGAATCGGCATCGCGCGGCCGCCCGGTGGGCGACGCCGTCGACCTGATCCTGCGCGGCGCCCAGGACGCGGTGGGCGTCTCGGACACGCTGCACCGCGAGCTCGACGTGGGCGAGGCGATCCGCCTCGGACTGTCGCTGTGCGAGCGCGGCGACGTGCTGGTGTTCGCCTGCGGCTCGTCGCTGGACGTGTTCGTCGAGGCGGTCGGCAAGATGGATCCGGAAAGCGCGCAGCGGATCGCGGCGCAGGTCGGTTGATCGATCGATCGGCTGATCTGCAGGCCATTCAGCGGATCTGGCGCAGGTTCTCCCTTGCCGCCGCCTCGTACGCGGCGAAGAAGCGCGCCGTGCGGTAGATGCGCGGCCGCGCCATGAAACCGTCCAGAACCCGGCGCCGCCCCGCGCGGTAAGCCGCCTCGGCGACGTGGGCGTATTCCGCACGGACCTGGTGTTCGTACTGGGCGAAGCGCGCGGGCGGCGCGGCCAGGATGGCCAGGTCGATGTCGAGCAGGATGCCGTGGTCCGGGTCGCCGGCAGCGTCGTGCGACTGCGTCGCCATCACCAGTGCATGCACCCGCTGCACGGCATCGCCGGCGGCGCCGGCCGCGCGCAGGCAGTGCACGGCCAGCGCGGCGCTGCGTTCCTCGTTGTCGTGGCGGCGCACGTCATAGACGGCGTCGTGGAACCACAGCGCCAGTGCGACCTCGCCGGGGTGCGCGGCGGCGTCGCGCAGCAGGTCGAAGCCGGCGAAGCACTCTTCCAGGTGCTGCAGCGTATGGTAGTGGCGCTGCGGCTCCCGGTAGCGCCGCAGCAGGTCCGGCAATGCCGCGCCGCACGGTGCGGGCAGGCCGAGCAGGTCCCAGGCCTGGTGCCAGCGTTGCATCCAGATGCTCATCGAACGTCTCCTGCGGCCGGCGGCTCGCCATCGATGCAGCGCAGCGCGAGCTGGATCGCCATGCCGGCGGCCTGTCCCGCCGGCACCAGTTCGCGCGCCGCGCTGGACAGCTGGAACGCGCCCTCCATGAACGCCAGCAGGGCGGCCGCCAGGCGCGGCGCCTGGGCCGTGGACTTGTCGCGCTGCGCCAGGCAGGCGCTGACGCGCGCCGTCAAGGTCTCCAGTTCTTGCGCCAGCACCGCGCGATAGGCCCGGCCGACCTCCGGCTGGCGCACCGCCTCGGCGCCGATCATGACCCAGGCCGCGACGGCGTCGGGCGCCGCGCCGGGACCCATTGCGAGGCGCGCGTCGATCCACGCCTGCAGCCGCTGGTCCGGCGTCGCGGCGGAGGCGGCGAGGGCGGCGTCGCGCTCGCGCGCCACGCGCGCCAGCGAGGCGATCAGCTCCAGCAGGATTTCTTCCTTGTTGCGGAAATGGTAGTGGACCAGTCCCGGCGCCAGGCCGGCCCGTTTCGCGATCGCCTGGACGGAGGCGCGGTCGTAGCCGTGCGCGGCGATCTCGGCCAGCAGGGCGGCGACGATCTGGCGGCGGCGTTCGGCGGTATTCGGCTTGCGCGGCATGGCGGATTCAAATTTGGTTGAATGACCAAATTATACTTGCAAAGTGTGGGCCTGGCGTCTAGATTGAAGTTCATTGGTTGTTCGACCAACTTTCTGTGGCGAACCGGGAGAGCGGACATGGACAAGGAATGGATGGCGATGCTGGTCGCGGTGCTCGTTCTGGCCCTGACGGCGGCCGCATGGCGCAGGCGCGGACGTCGTCCCGCCGCCGCCCCTGCGCCGGACGCGCGGGTCACGGCCACGGACGGGGAGATCGTCGCGACGGCGCCGGACGGCGCGGCACGGTCGATCCGCTGGGACGACCTGGCGCGCGTGACGATCCGCACGACCGATGGCGGCCCCTGGGTCGAGGACGTGTTCTGGCTGCTGGAAGACGCGGCGGGCCGGGTGCGCGTGCTGTATCCGGGCGGGGCGGATGGCGCGCAGGCGCTGCTGGCCGCCATGCAGGCGCGCCTGGACGGCTTCGACGACGGCCGGGTCGTCGAAGCCATGGGGAGTACCGGGAATGCTGCGTTCCGCGTGTGGGAGCGGACGACCGGCTGACGTCGTTCCCGCCTGCGCGGGAATGACGACGGTGGCGAAGTCCTATGTAACGCCTATACCGCCTCCGCCTCGATCCGGCTCGCCGTCGCCGGCGACGTCGGCCGGATCGCCTCGGTCAGCTCGGTGATCGAGGAGCCGCAGCCGAACACCAGCACGTCGCCCGGCGCGCAGCGCGCCAGGCCGGCGCGGATCGCCTGGTGCACGTCGAGCTGCACCTGCAGGTGGTCGGCCTCGAACTTGCCCAGCTGGGCGCCGCGCACCAGCAGCGCCGCGACTTCGCCGGGGCCGCGGCCGCGGTTCTCGGTCTCGTACACCACCAGCTCGTCGAAGCCGGCCGCGCAGGTCTCGCCGATGTCGACCAGGTCGTCGTCGCGGCGGTCGCCGGGGGCGGCCACCACGCCGACCAGGCGGCCCGGCGTCATCGCGCGCGCCGTCTCGGCCAGGGCGGCGTAGGCGGCGGCGTTGTGGGCGTAGTCGACGATGACGGTCACGCCGTCGACGTCGAACACGTTCGAGCGCAGCGGATTGTGCTTCCAGTCGGAGACGAAGGTGCGCAGGCCGTCGATGATCTCCAGGTTGCCGAAGCCGCTGGCCGACAGCGCGGCCGCCGCCGCCAGGCTGTTGGCGATGTTGTAGCGGGCGGCGCCGTTGAGCGTGACCGGCATGCTGCGCACGTCCAGCAGCGCCTCGTGGCGCGCGCCGTTGGCCAGCACGATGGTGTCGTCCTGCAGGTAGACGGCGCGTCCGCCCCGTTCCAGGTGGCGCAGCAGCACCGGGTTGTCGGCGTCGAGCGCGAAGTAGAGCACTTCCACGCCTTCGTCCAGCTTGCCGGCCATCGCCACGCAGTGGTCGTCCTCGGCGTTCAGCACGACGGCGCGGCGCGCGCAGCGGGCCACGACCAGCTTGACGGCGGCAAGTTCCTCGACGCTGTCGATGCCGTCCAGGCCGAGGTGGTCGCTCGACACGTTCAGCACGACGGCCACGTCGCAGCGGTCGTAGGCCAGGCCGCGCTTGAGCAGGCCGCCGCGCGCCGTCTCCAGCACGGCGAAGTCGACGTCCGGGCTGGACAGCACGGTGCGCGCCGAGCGGTAGCCGGTGCAGTCGCCCTTGACGATGCGCTCGCCGTCGACGTAGACGCCCTCGGTGGTCGTCACGCCGGTGCGCAGGCCCGCCATGCGGGTGGTATGCGCGACCAGCAGCGAGGTCGTGGTCTTGCCGTTGGTGCCCGTCACGGCGACCACCGGGATGCGGCCGTCGTCGTCGCCGAACAGCGCCTCGACGATGGCGGCGCCGGCGTCGCGCGGGGTGCCGCGGCTCGGGTACTGGTGCATGCGGATGCCCGGCGCCGCATTCACCTCGATGATGCCGCCGTCCTGTTCGCGCAGCGGCAGGGCGATGTCCCGGCAGACGATGTCGATGCCGGCCACGTCCAGGCCGATGGTGCGCGCGGCGCGGATGCAGATGTCGCGCGTTTCCTCCGGCAGCAGGTCGGTCACGTCCTCGGCGGTGCCGCCGGTGGACAGGTTGGCGTTGCCGCGCAGGTCCACCTGCGCGCCCTCGGCCGGCACCGAATCGAGGTCGTAGCCCTGCTTGGCCAGCACCTGCAGCGCCAGTTCGTCGAGCGGGATCCTGGTGAGGATGTTGGCGTGGCCGTCGCCGCGCGCCGGATTGCGGTTTTCCAGTTCCACCAGGGCGCGCACGGTCGATACACCGTCGCCGGTCACGTGCGGCGGCCGGCGCCACGCCGCCGCCGCCACCGTCTTGCCGGTGACCAGCACGCGGTAGTCGCGCCCCTGCAGGAATTCCTCGACGATGACGTGGCGGCCGTACTGGCGCGCGAAGTCGAAGGCGCGTTCGACTTCCTGCGGGGTGGCGCAGGCGACCGTGACGCCCTTGCCCTGGTTGGCGTCGAGCGGCTTGACGGTGAC
>DAMAFT010000405.1:0-4726 GCA_031995805.1 Massilia sp. | reverse complement strand
GCGGCATCGACATCAGGATCGCCTCGGTCCGCCCGCCCGACTGCAGGCCGAACAGCGTGCCGCGGTCCCACACCAGGTTGAACTCGACGTAGCGCCCGCGCCGGTAGGCCTGGAAGTCGCGTTCGCGTTCGCCGTAGGGCAGGTCCTTGCGCGCCTCCAGCACCGGCAGGTAGGCGCCGAGGAAGGCGTTGCCGACGCTCTGCACCATGGCGTACGCGTCGTCGAAGCCGAGCTCGTTGAAGTCGTCGAAGAAGATGCCGCCGACGCCGCGCGCTTCCTTGCGGTGCTTCAGGTAGAAGTACTCGTCGCACCAGCGCTTGAAGCGCGGGTGCAGGTCGTCGCCGAACGGCGCCAGCGCGTCGCGGCAGGCCCGGTGGAAATGGATTGCGTCGTCCGCGTGGCCGTAGTAGGGCGTCAGGTCCATGCCGCCGCCGAACCACCATACCGGTTCCTTCCCTTCGGCCGTGGCCTCGAAGAAGCGCACGTTCATGTGCACGGTCGGTGCGTAGGGGTTGCGCGGATGCAGCACCAGCGACACGCCCATCGCTTCCCACGCGCGTCCGGCCAGCTCGGGCCGCGCCGCCATCGCCGAGGGCGGCAGGCTCTTGCCCTGCACGTGCGAGAAATTGCAGCCGCCGCGCTCGAACACATTCCCTTCCTCGACCAGCCGCGAGATGCCGCCGCCGCCTTCGGCCCGTTCCCAGCCGTCGCGCAGGAACGGCTTGCCGTCGACGTCTTCGAGCGCCTGCACGATGCGCGCCTGCAGGTCGAGCAGCCAGGCCTTGACGGCGGACGGATTCGGGGTGGACATGGGGGAAAGGGACGAGGATGAAAAAATGAACCGGGATTGTACACCAAGCCCACCACGGCGTCGTCCCGGCGCAGGCCGGGACCCGATTCTTGCATGCGGGCGGCACCACAAGACCCGGGCCCCGGCCTGCGCCGGGGCGACGGGTTATCGATGGCTCAGCGCTTGAACTTGAGCGCGATCGCGCCGAACACCCCATCCCTGAGCAGCAGCGCGTGCAGCAGGCCGGCGCACACATGGCCCAGCACCAGCAGGTAGAACAGTTCCCCGAGCGTCGTGTGCAGCGCGCGCAGCAGCGCGTAGTGCGCGACGTCCGGCCCCAGCAGCGGCGGCAGGCGCAGCGGCAGCGGGAAGCCGCCGGCCGACAGCATGGCCCAGCCGACCAGCGGCATCGCCAGCATGCAGCCGTACAGCAGCCAGTGCGAGGCATGGGCCGCCACGCGCATGGGTGCGGGGATCGTGGCCGGCAGCGGCGGCGTCGTGCCGGCCAGGCGCAGCAGCAGGCGCAGCACGGCCAGGACGAACAGCAGCAGGCCCAGTGGCTTGTGCACGCCGAGCAGGGCCAGGCGCCAGGACGAGACGGTCGCTACCATGCCGGTGCCGATCAGCAGCATGGCCACCAGCAGCGGCGCCATGGTCCAGTGCAGCAGGCGCGAAGCCAGGGAAAAGCGTTGCGGGGTCATCGTGCGCCTCCGTGGGGTGCGAGCGCGGCCTGTTCATGCGTGCGCAGGTTGTAGGAACGGGAATAGGCGCCGGAACGGGCCGCCAGCAGCGGGTCGCTGGAGACGCGGATGCCGCTCGGCAGCACGGTCGGGTCGAAGTTCACGTCGCGGCACGGTCCGTCGTCCTGCGCCACGGCGCGCTCCAGCGTCAGCACGCCGGCATCGACCGTGCGGCGCGTGGCGGGCCAGGCGCGCGTGGCGTCGTCTTCCGGGTCGCCCGGCGCGGCGAACTGCAGCTGCAGGTGCCAGCGCAGCGGACCGCGCGCCAGGCGCGCGGCGAGGTCGTCCTGCAGCAGGTCCGGCGCCGCCGCCAGGCGCGGGTCGAGCGGCGCCGGCGCCAGTTCCGGCACCATCGACCAGCGCACCACGTGCTCGGCGCCGGCCCCGTCGACCAGGCGGAAGGCATTGATGCTGTAGAAGCGCGTGTCGGCGAACGAGGACGACGGCGGGTGCGCCTTGACCCAGGCGTTGAAGGCGCCCGATTCCGGGTGCGCTGCGAAATAGGCCTGCATGCGCGCCGGATCGGGCTTGCCGGTGGCCGGGTCGGGGCGCGACGCGACCAGGCTCTCGTAGAAGCCCTGCGGCGTGTTGCTGACGACGATGGGCGCGCTGTTCATCCCCGTGCGCCATTGCTCGCCGCCGGGCAGCTGGAACAGCAGCGCCATGCTGCGCACGGGACTGGCCGTGTCGGGCACCGACGGGTTGCCGCCGGGGACGGCGAAGCGGCCGACCACCGGCGTGCGCACGGCCCCGAACACGGCGGCCGTGGACCAGGCGCCGGCCGCGCCGTTGCCGTCGAACCGGCCGGTCACGCAGATCCCCTTGGTGTGATTGCGGCGCAGGCCGGGGTGGACGCCGAAATTCGCCTGGAAGGTGTCGACGATGCGTACCGGCGTCAGGCGCGCCGGCGTGAGCCAGCCTGCGGTCCAGGCATAGCCGGCGCAGAGCAGGGCGGCGGCGCCGGTGATGGCGGCCAGCGGCAGCAGGACGGGCGCGCCGTCGGGCAGCTTCAGGACGCGGCGCAGGGCGCCGGCCGGGCCGCCAGGGGCGGGGGGAATGGGGCGTGGAGACATCGGGCTTTCCTGCGAAGGAGATGGAAAGCCGATTCTAGGAAGCGCACGGTGACGTCCGGGTGACGCGCGAATGACAGTTTTGTCATCCGGCGAGTATATCGCCCCGGCGCGCCGGGGCGACGGCGCTTACTGCTTCATGCCGCGCCACCCGATGTCGCGCCGGTACTGCGCGCCATTGAAGTGGATCTTCTCGACGGTCTCGTAGGCCTGCTTCTGCGCCATCTTGACGCTGTCGCCCAGGCCGACCACGCACAGCACGCGCCCGCCCGCGGTCTGCAGGGAGCCGTCGACCAGCCTGGTGCCGGCATGGAAGGTGACGCACTCGGGCGTCTCGGCCGGGATGCCGTCGATGACGTCGCCCTTGGCCGGATTGTCCGGATAGCCGGCGGCCGCCATCACCACGCCCACCGCCGTGCGGCGGTCCCATTCGAGTTCGACGGCGTCCAGCGTGCCGCTGCAGGCATGTTCCAGCACCGTCACGAAGTCGCTCTTCAGGCGCGCCATGATCGGCTGGGTTTCCGGGTCGCCCATGCGGCAGTTGAATTCGAGCGTGCGCGGGTTGCCGTCGCTGTCGATCATCAGGCCGGCGTACAGGAAGCCGGTGAACGGGATGCCGTCGCGCGCCATGCCCTGGATGGTCGGGTTGATAATCTCGCGCATCACGCGCGCATGCATCGACGGCGTCACGATCGGCGCCGGCGAGTAGGCGCCCATGCCGCCCGTGTTCGGGCCCTGGTCGTTGTCCTTCAGGCGCTTGTGGTCCTGGCTGGTGGCCAGCGCCAGCACGTTCTTGCCGTCGCACATGACGATGAAGCTGGCTTCCTCGCCGGCCAGGAATTCTTCGATCACGATGCGGGCGCCGGCGTCGCCGAAGGCGTTATCGGACAGCATGTGGTCGACCGCAGCGTGGGCTTCTTCCAGCGACATCGCGACCACCACGCCCTTGCCGGCCGCCAGGCCGTCGGCCTTGATGACGATCGGCGCGCCGTTGGCGTCGATGTAGGCGTGGGCTTGTTGCGCGTCGGAGAAGGTCTGGTACTTCGCGGTCGGGATGCCGTGGCGTTCCATGAAGGCCTTGGCGAAGTCCTTCGAGCTTTCCAGCTGGGCCGCCTCGCGGGTCGGGCCGAAGATCTTCAGGCCGCGCGCGCGGAACAGGTTGACGATGCCGGCCGCCAGCGGGCCTTCCGGGCCCACCAGCGTCAGGCCGACGTGCTCGGCGACGACGAAGTCGGCCAGCGCGGCCGGCTCGGTGATGTCGATGTTGACCAGGCGCGCATCGTGCGCGGTGCCGCCGTTGCCCGGGGCGACGTAGACCGTCTGGACGCGGTCGGATTGGGCCAGTTTCCAGGCCAGGGCATGTTCACGGCCGCCAGAGCCGACTACCAGGATTTTCATGGGTGTGCTTACTCTTCGATCACGGCGTTGGTATAGACTTCCTGCACGTCGTCCAGGTTTTCCAGGGCGTCCAGCAGCTTCTGCATCTTCAGCGCATCGTCGCCGGTGAACACCGTCTCGGTGTCCGGTTTCATGATGACCTCGGCCGAATCGGCCTTGAAGCCGGCCGCTTCCAGCGCTTCCTTGACGCCGGCGAAGGCGGTCGGGTCGCACAGCACTTCGAAGCCGCCTTCCTCGTCGGGAATCACGTCGTCGGCGCCGGCTTCCAGCGCGGCTTCCATCAGCTTGTCTTCCTCGACGCCCGGGGCGAACAGGAACTGGCCGACGTGCTTGAACATGAACGACACCGAACCCTCGGTCCCCATGTTGCCGCCGAACTTGCTGAACGCATGGCGCACTTCGGCCACGGTGCGGACGCGGTTGTCGGTCATGCAGTCGACGATGATCGCCGCGCCGCCGATGCCATAGCCTTCGTAGCGGATCTCTTCGTAGTTCACGCCTTCCAGGCCGCCCGAGCCGCGCTGTACCGCGCGGTTGACGTTATCCTTCGGCATGTTCGCGTCGGCCGCCTTCTCGACCGCCAGGCGCAGGCGCGGATTGGTGGCGACGTCGCCCCCGCCCATGCGCGCGGCAACCGTGATTTCCTTGATCAGTCGGGTCCAGATCTTGCCGCGCTTGGCATCAGTAGCGGCTTTCTTGTGCTTGATGTTGGCCCATTTGCTATGTCC
>DAMAFT010000404.1:0-4734 GCA_031995805.1 Massilia sp. | reverse complement strand
AGGCCAGCGAGGACGGCTGGCAGCGCTCGCTGCTGGAACTGTTCCCGGAATACCGCAACACGGCCGACCTGGCCGACGTCGAGCTGCCGGACGACCCGGACGAGGAACCGGAATTCCAGCAGCGCACCACGCGCGAACTGCTGTACCGCCTGCGCAAGCAGGTGCCGTCGGTGCGCAGCCTGCCGCGCCGCAGCGCCCGCCGCAGCATGGGCACGGACATCTTCTCGTGAGCGGGGCGACTCCAGCAATGCTGCCCGCCATCGTCATCGAGAAATTGCCGCGCCTGATCCGCGCGATCCGCCTGATCCCCGGCAGCGCCGACGCCGACGAGGCGGCCGGCCTGGCCGACGAACTGTCGGGCATCACCGCGATGGTCGCGGGAAAGTTCACCAACGACCGCACCGCCGAAGGCATCCAGCGCGCCCAGCTGCTCGTCATCGGCTGCATCTCGCTGGGCCTGGAAGACCTGGTCGGCGACGAGGACGAGGACGTCGGCGACGAGGCCGCTCTGGGCGTGCTGGTGGGCGAGGGCGCGGAACTGGTGTTCCAGCAGGGCTTCCGCATGATCCGCGAACTGGCGGCGCTGCCCGAGGACAGCCTGGTCGGCGAGTACGACAAGGACCCGGTCTACGCCCAGCGGCGCCTGAAGGAACTGTTCGTCGACATCTGCACGGCCGATCCGGGCGAGACCTGGTCGGGCCACCAGCGCTACCTGGGCCAGCTCAGGCAGCGCCAGGAAGTGCAGGCCATCGTGCGCACCGCGCAATGGCTGCGCCGCCACCACTGGGACGGCGCCGTCAAGGATCCGGACCTGAACGCCGAGGGCGTGATCGCGCTGGCGATCGTGTTCGGCATCGAGGGCAGCGGCCGTATCGTGGCGCGCACGGGGCAGAAGGAATTCGAGCGCTTCGTCGCGGCGGTGCGCAAGGACAAGCCCGACTTCGAGGCCGGCTGGGCGGCGCTGCTGCAGAACGTCCCGGCGCCGTACCAGGCCGTCATCGCGAAACGCATCGACTTGTACCGCAACAGCACCTTCCTGCAGAACATCGCGGGCAAGGTGCCGCTCGGGCAGCTGTTCGTGGAACTCGAGAACTACGCCGGATCCGAGATCGACGCCGAGTATCCGTAGGACCGGCGTCGATCAATCGCGCGCGGCGTCCGGCAGCAGCAGCGCCAGCAGGTCTTCCGCCACGGCCTGCAGCTGCGCCGTGTCGCGGTACACCCTTTCCATCACCACCAGCCCGCGCGTCGACGCGACCAGCAGCCGGGCCGCGGCCGCCGGCGCCAGCGCCAGGCGCGCGCGCGCGTCCGCCTGCGCGCAGCGTTCCTCCAGCAATGTCCGCACCCCGTCGAGCAGGCCGCGCAGGGCGGCGCGGATGGCGTCGTCCATGGCCGTCTCGTCGAGCGCCGTCTTGGTCGTCATGCAGCCGCGCGTCATGGCGTCGTCGTCCGCCGCCGTCACCGTCTCGATCGAGAAACGCAGGTAGGCGCGCAGCGCCGCGTCGATCGCGGGCGCGGACAGCGCGGCGCGCACGTTGTCCAGGAACCATGCCTGGTAGCGCGCGAAGATCCTCAGGAAGATCGCCTGCTTGTCGCCATACGCGTGATAGAGCGAACCGCGCAGGACGCCGGTCGCCTGCGCGATGTCCTGCATCGAGGTCGCGCCGTAGCCGCGCCGCCAGAACAGCCGCAGCGTGCGGTCGAGGACGTCGTCCTCGTCGAATTGTCGTGTGCCTGCCATGCCGCGATTATCGGCATTCTTGACATGCTCGTCAAATTTGACTACCGTGTCAAACATGATGTTTGACAATACTGTCAAACAACCCCGAAAGGATAGATCATGCAAGCTTTCCCGGACACCGGCGGCGGCAGTGCGGCGCGCGCCATCCTGGCCGGCCTGTGCGCCAGCCTGGTGGGCATCGGCCTGGCCCGCTTCGCCTACACTCCCCTGATCCCCGCCCTGATCGGCGCGCACTGGTTCGGCGCCGGCGACGTCGTCTTCCTCGGCGCCGCCAACCTGGCCGGCTACCTCGCCGGCGCGCTGGCCGGGCGCCCGCTGGCGCGGCGCCTGGGCGCGCGCCGCGCGCTGCAGGCGATGATGGTCCTCGCCTCGCTGGCCTTCTTCGCCTGCGCGCTGCCGCTGTCGGTGTCCTGGTTCTTCGGCTGGCGCTTCCTGTCCGGCCTGGCCGGCGGCATCATCATGGTGCTGGCGGCGCTGACGGTGCTGCCGGCCGTGCCGGCCGCGCGCCGCGCGCTGGCCAGCGGCGCCATCTTCCTCGGCATCGGCCTGGGCATCGCCGCCTCGGGCACGCTGGTGCCGCTGCTGCTGGAACGGGGCCTGGCCGCGACCTGGACCGGGCTGGGCGTGCTGTCGCTGCTGCTGACGCTGGCCAGCTGGCGCTGGTGGCCGCGCGCCGTTCCCGCCGCCGCGGCTCCCGCTGCGACTACCGCCGCGCCGGCCGCCGCGCCGGCCGCGCCTGTCATCCCCGCGGGCCATGCCGGCCCGGCCCTGCGGCTGATCTACGGGCAGTACGCGCTGAAGGCGGCCGGCCTGGTGCCGGTGATGGTGTTCCTGGTCGACTACGTGGCGCGCGGCCTGCACATGGACACGCACATGGCGTCGATGTTCTGGATCGTCTACGGCCTCGGCGCGATCGTCGGGCCGGTGGCGTACGGCATGCTGGGCGAACGCCTCGGCACCAGCCGGGCGACGCGCCTGGCGCTGCTGCTGCAGATCGGCGCCACGCTGGCGCTGGTGGCCGGCACGCACCTGGCCGTGCTGGCGGCGGCCACGCTGGTCGCCGGCAGCTTCCCGTCCGGCATCGTGCCGCTGACGCTGACGCGCATCCGCCAGGCCCTGCACCAGGACGGCGCCGCCCAGGCGGCCGCCTGGAGCCGCGCCACCACGATCTTCGCGCTGTTCCAGGCGCTGGCCGGCTATGCGTATTCGTGGCTGTTCGCGGCCAGCGGCGGGGAACACCGGATCGTGCTGGCGGTCGGCGCGGTCGCGCTGGCGCTGGCCCTGTTGTCGGACCTGCTGCTGGCCCGCGCGGCCCATGCCGGCCTGGAGCGGGGCACGGCGGCGCAGGCCTGATGGTCGTCAAATCCGGCGATTACGGAACAGACGTATTGCTGAGCGATGGAACTCATCCATACGGTTCGTGCGCCATTTCATGGGCATTGCCGTTATCATTTTGCTTCCAGTCCCGCGCCCCACAGGGCGCGGATGAGACCCATCAATGCAAAGGAGTACGTCATGTTGCAAGCAAACGAAATCCAGCAGCGATTCACTCATATTCAGCAAACCATCGGCGAAGCGGAGCAGGCCCTGGCCGACGCCCCGGACGAGATCCGCGACTGCATCGAGAAGCTGTCGCGCGAAGCGAAGCAGGCCCAGGACGTCATGAAGTCGAACGACCAGCAGCGCGTGATCGAATGCGTCGACCGCCTGGAGGACATGGGCGACGAGGCCAAGCGCATCAGCCGTTCACTGCCGACCATGCCGGCGCACCTGGAGGCGGCCGTGACCCGCGTGCATGCGGAGCTGTCGGACCTGAAGCACAAGCTGCACTGATTCCGGTCCGCGTGCGCGGCGCCGGGCTCATACCACCTGTCTGGCGCGCAGGGCGGCGATCTCCTCGCCGCTCTTGCCCAGCACCTCGCGCAGCACCTCGTCGGTGTGCTGGCCCAGCAGCGGCGGCGCCCTGTCGCTGGTCGCCGGCGTGGCCGACAGCTTCATCGGGCTGCGCACCAGCTGCACTTCGCCTGCCTGCGGATGCGGCAGCGCGACCTGCATGCCGCGCGCGCGCACCTGCTCGTCGGCGAACACCTCGTCCAGTTCGTTGATCGGGCCGCACGGCACGCCGGCATCCTCCAGCAGCGCGATCCAGTCGTCGCGGTTCTTTTCCTTCACCATCTCGGCCAGCAGCGGCACCAGCGCGTCGCGGTTCTGCACGCGCAGCGGATTGGTGGCGAAGCGCGCGTCGTGCGCCAGTTCCGGACGGCCCCCGGCCTCGACGAACTTGCGGTACTGGCCGTCGTTGCCGGTGGCGACGATGAGGTGGCCGTCGCGGCAGGCGAAGGTCTGGTAGGGCACGATGTTGGCGTGCGCATTGCCCCAGCGCCGCGGGCGCTTGCCGCTGTTCAGGTAGTTGCTGCCGACGTTGGCCAGCATCGCCACCTGGGTGTCGAGCAAGGACATGTCGATGCGCTGGCCCTGGCCGGTGCGGTCGCGGTGGGTGAGGGCGGCCAGCACGGCCACCGTCGCGTACATCCCCGTCATCAGGTCGGTGATGGCCACGCCGGCCTTCTGCGGGCCGCCGCCGGGCAGGTCGTCGCGCTCGCCCGTGATCGACATCAGCCCGCCCATGCCCTGGATCAGGAAGTCGTAGCCGGCGCGGTGCGCGTACGGCCCGTCCTGGCCGAAGCCGGTGATCGAGCAGTACACCAGGTCGGGCTTGATGGCCTGCAGCGAGTCGTAGTCGAGGCCGTAGCGCTTCAGGTGGCCGACCTTGAAGTTCTCGATCACCACGTCGCAATGGCGCACCAGTTCGCGCAGCAGGGCCTGGCCCTCGCCGCTCGCGATGTCGACGGTGACGGAGCGCTTGCCGCGGTTGGCCGACAGGTAGTAGGCCGCTTCCGAGGTGGGGTTGCCGGCGGCGTCGGGCGCGTAGGGCGGGCCCCAGGCGCGGGTGTCGTCGCCGGCGCCGGGGCGCTCGATCTTGATCACGTCGG
>DAMAFT010000403.1:0-4747 GCA_031995805.1 Massilia sp. | reverse complement strand
CGGTTTCCTTGTGCACGAAGAAGGCCATCGGCACGCCCCACTGGCGCTGGCGCGAACAGGTCGCCGACGATTTCGCCGCGCGCCACCTGGGCGAGCCGCGGCGCCTGGCGCTGGCCCTGTCCGAACTGGAACGCCTGCAGTTTTCCGGCGGCCACCTGGCACAGGCGGCCAATGGCGGCGACCTGATGGCGCGCATCCGCCGCCTGCTGCGGCCCGACACGCGGGCGTTCGACTGGAAGGCGGTCGTGCCGGTGCTGGGACTGGCGCTGGCCTGCGCGGGCAGCGCCCATGCGCTGGCCAGCCGGCATGCGATCCCGGTCGCGCACGACGGCGACGGCCGGCATGTGTCGACGGCGGCGCTCGCCGATTTCAGCACGTGTGCCAGGCCGGAATACCCGCAAGCCGACGTCGCCGCCGGGCACCAGGGTACCGTCACGCTGAGCCTCTTCGTCGACGCGACCGGTACCGTGCGCGACTCGAAGGTAGCGCGTTCGAGCGGCTTCGCCACGATGGACGAGGCCGCGCACGGCGCCATCAACAAATGCCGCTTCCGCCCGGCGTTGCAGGACGGCCGCCCCGTCGCCGACTGGGCCAGGGTGCAGTACGTCTGGACGCTCGAATGAGACGCATCCGCCCCTGAAGGGCCGCCGCACCAGGGCGGCCTCCGATTTCCCGACCCGTTTCATCCCGGCGCAGCGCGCCGGCCTCGTCACGCCCCCGCATCCCGGGCGGGACGCTGTTCAACCAAGGAGAAAAACCATGTTCCAAGCAAAACGATCGAGCCGAGCCGCCGTCGCCGCAGCCGGCCTGCTGTGCGCCTGCCTCGCCCTGTCCGCATCGGCGCATGCCGCCGCCGACCAGGCGGCCGTGGCCGACTTCAACTCGTGCGCCAGGCCGCATTATCCGGACGCCGACGTGAAGGCGGGCCACCAGGGCACGGTCACGCTCGGCTTCCTGGTCGCCGCCGACGGCAGCGTCAAGCAGTCGAAGGTCGACAAGTCCAGCGGCTTTGCCACGATGGACGAAGCCGCACGCTCGGCGCTGGAGAAATGCCGCTTCAAGCCGGCCGTCAAGGGCGGCCAGATCGTCGAGGCATGGACCAAGGTGCAGTACGTGTGGACGCTGAACTAAGACCCGCAAAAAAAACCGCGCCGCCGGCACGGGCCGGGCGGCGCGGTGTTTCTTGCACGGGCGGCCGGGACGCCGGCGGGGGATGGCCGGTTCAGACCCCGGTCACGTCCAGCTCGGCCGAGGTGGCCTTCACCACCTCGTCCTTGGTGACGCCCGGCGCCAGTTCCACCAGCTTCAGGCCGGTATCGGTGACGTCGAGCACGCCCAGGTCGGTGATGATGCGGTCGACCACGCCCACGCCGGTCAGCGGCAGGTCGCACTTCTCGAGGATCTTGTGGCTGGTCGAACCATCCTTGGCGGTGGCGACGTGTTCCATCACGACGACGACGCGCTTGACGCCGGCCACGAGGTCCATCGCGCCGCCCATGCCCTTGACCATTTTCCCAGGGATCATCCAGTTGGCCAGGTCCCCCTGTTCCGACACCTGCATCGCGCCCAGGATGGCGAGGTTGATCTTGCCGCCGCGGATCATGCCGAAGGAATCGGCCGAGCTGAAGTAGGCCGCGCCCGGCAGCGCGGTCACGGTCTGCTTGCCGGCGTTGATCAGGTCGGCGTCCACGGTGTCGTCCGTCGGGAACGGGCCGATGCCCAGCAAGCCGTTTTCCGACTGCAGGAACACCTCCATGTCGTCCGGGACGTAGTTCGCCACCAGCGTCGGCAGGCCGATGCCGAGGTTCACGTAGAAGCCGTCCTGCAGTTCCTTCGCCGCGCGCGCGGCCATTTCATCACGAGTCCATGCCATGGTTGTCTCCGTTCTGTGTCAGGCTTGGCGCACGGTGCGCTGCTCGATGCGCTTTTCCGGCGACGGGTTGTGAACGATGCGGTGCACGAAGATGCTCGGGGTGTGCACCTGGTCCGGATCGATCTCGCCGATCTCGACCAGTTTCTCGACTTCCACGATGCAGACCTTGCCGGCGGTGGCCACGTTCGGGTTGAAGTTGCGCGCCGTCTTGCGGAACACCAGGTTGCCGGCGCGGTCGGCCATGTAGGCCTTGACCAGCGACACGTCGGGCACCAGGGCGCGTTCCATCACGTACATCTCGCCGTCGAATTCGCGGGTTTCCTTGCCTTCGGCGACGATGGTGCCGTAGCCCGTCTTCGTGAAGAAGGCGGGAATGCCGGCGCCGCCGGCGCGCAGCTTCTCGGCCAGCGTGCCCTGCGGCGTGAATTCCAGTTCCAGTTCGCCGGCCAGGTACTGGCGCGCGAATTCCTTGTTCTCGCCCACGTAGGAGGCGATCATCTTCTTGATCTGACGCGTCGTCAACAGCTGGCCCAGGCCGAAGTCGTCGACGCCGGCATTGTTGGAGATGGCCGTCAGGTTCGTGACGCCGGAATCGCGCAGCGCCAGGATCAGCGCCTCCGGAATCCCGCACAGTCCGAAGCCGCCGACGGCGATCGTCTGGCCGTCCTTCACCACGCCGTCGAGTGCGGAGCGCGCATCAGGATACACTTTGTTCATACCCGTCCCTTGAATAGTTAAGCAATGAGCTCTTTCTGTACCGCAGAGTAGAATCCCAGCATAGAATAGCCCCCTTCAAAGCACAATACCGTAGAAATACCGGCAACAGCGCCGAAGCGGATCCCAGCGGAGACAGCCATTTGCACCAGATGAACGCATCATACGCCATCGACTACGAGATGATTTTCCAGCATGCGCCGGTCGGCATGTGCGTTTCGGTGAACCGCGTCATCCAATCCTGCAACCATGCGCTCGCCGCGATGTTCGGCTATGCGCGGGCGCAACTGGACGGCCAGTCCTTCGCCGTGCTGTACCCGACGATGGACGAGTTCCTGCGCACCGGCGACCGCATCGTCCCGATCATGAACACGAAGGGCCGCTACTCCGACGAGCGCATCATGCGCCGCGGCGACGGCGAGCTGTTCTGGTGCCACGTGACGGGCCGCGCGCTCGACCCGCAGGAACCGCTGGGCGCCGGCGTCTGGACCTTCGAGGACGTCAGCGAGAAGCGCCCGGTGACGGCCGAGCTGACCCCGCGCGAGCGCGAGATCGCCGCGCTGCTGGTGGAGGGCAAGACCAGCAAGGTGATCGCGCGCGAGACCGACCTGTCGCCGCGCACGGTGGAGATGCACCGGGCCAGGCTGATGCGCAAGTTCTCGGCGTCGACCTCGTCGGAGCTGGTGCACAAGCTGGTGGGGGTGGCGCGCTGAGCAGGCAAGCCCAGCGCCGGTGCGCACGGGGGTGCGCACCAGACGTGGCGCCCCGCCTGCTGGTCACCCTGCCGGCAGCAACGCCTTGAAATGCTCCGGCAACGGCACCGACTTCTCCGCCGCAAAATTCACCCAGACCACCTTGGCGCCGCCCTCGGCATGCACGACCTCGGCGTTGCCGTCGGCATCGACCAGGCGGATCTCGTGCGTGATCTCCACGCTCGACCGTCCCGGCACGCCGGCGAAGGTGCGCACCTCGATGTCGCCCGGGTACGTCAGCTGCTTGAGGAAGGTGCAGTAGGCGGTGACGATCACCGGGCCTTCGCCCGACGGATCGATGTCGCCCGCGCCCTCCTCGAGGAAGGCGATGCGGGCGCTTTCCATGTAGCGGAAATAGACCGTGTTGTTGACGTGCCCCAGCGCGTCCATGTCGCCCCAGCGGATGGGCTGGCGCATCGTGTGAACCAACTTCTTTTGACTCATGTCTTGCTTTGCTTCGTTGAAAAAATCGTGTCAGCCGGCGTCGTCGCCGGATTCCTGCAGGATGCCGCCGACGATGGCGCAGAACGCGCGCGGGTCGTCCAGCATCATCATGTGGCCGGCCTTCGGCTGGATGCGGATGCCGCAGGCGTCCGCCATCACCCAGTCGGGCACGTCCCAGCCGGCCGCGGACTGTTCGCCGCCGACCAGCCACACCGGCGTGCCGCGCTCCAGCACGCGGCGCACGGTCTCGAGGTAGTCGGGCGCACCGGTCACGTACAGCACCGAGCGCGCCAGTTCCTGTACCGTGGTGCAGGGCTGGTTGGACAGCATCGCGCGCGTCCAGCCGACGCGCTCGTCGCTGGCCTCCATGCCGATGCTCTCGAGCCAGGCGGCGGGCGCGTCTTCCATCGCGCCGTATTCGGCGGCCCAGTCCTGCTCCGGCTGCGGCGCGATGCGGCTGCACCAGAACGCATCCTTGAGCGTGAAATTGCCTTCGACGTCGATCAGGCCGCGCACCAGCTCGGGCACGGCGTCGGCGACCAGCATGGCGATGGCGCCGCCGGTGCTGTGGCCCAGCAGCCAGACCGGTTCGCCGATCTCGCGCAGCAGGCGCTCCAGCGCGTGCGCCTGGCTGGCCAGGTCGATGCCGCGGACCTCGTCGCGGTGGCGGCCATAGCCGGTCAGGTCGGGATGGTAGAGGTCGACGTCCGGCAGGTAGCGTTCGAGTTCGAGCCCGGCGATCGAGCCGAGCAGGCCATGGACGACGACCAAACGAGGTCGTGTACTTCGGGTACTCATTGCGCCGTCATGCCGTCGTCGGCGGTGATGATGGCGCCGTTGATGAAGTGCGCCTCCTCGGCCGCCAGCAGCAGCAGCAGGCCGTCCAGGTCTTCCGGGCGGCCGGTGCGGCGGCGCGGCAGCATGTCGATCAGGCGCTTGCCCTGCTCCGTCCCGAAATAGTCCT
>DAMAFT010000402.1:0-4748 GCA_031995805.1 Massilia sp. | reverse complement strand
AGGTCGTGCGAAATGAAGACGATGGTGCGGCGCTTGATCTGCTGCAGGCGCAGCAACTCCGACTGCATTTCCTTGCGCATGATCGGGTCGAGTGCGGAAAACGCCTCGTCCATCAGCAGGATCGACGGATCGCAGGCCAGCGCCCGGGCCAGGCCCACGCGCTGCTGCATGCCGCCGGACAATTCGTCGGGATAGCTGGCGCCATAGGCGGCGAGGCCGACCTGTTCCAGCGCCTGCCGGGCCAGCGCATGGCGCTCGGCCCTGGGAATGCCGGCCAGTTCCATGCCGAATGCCGTGTTGTCGAGCACGGTCACGTGCGGCAACAGGGCGAACGACTGGAACACCATGCTGATGTCCTTGCGGCGCAGGGCGCGCAGCGCACCCTCGGGCAGGGTATTGATGTCGTTGCCGTCGATCATGATGCGGCCGGCCGTCGGCTCGACCAGCCGGTTCAGCATGCGCACCAGGGTCGACTTGCCGGAACCGGACAGGCCCATGATGACGAAGATCTCTCCCGCTTCGATGGTAAAGCTGGCGTCGTACACGCCGATCGTGCATGCGGTCCGGGCCAGGATGTCCTGCTTGCTGGCGCCCTGGCGGACGAGCGCCAGCGCCTCGTCGGGCCGGTCGCCGAATACCTTGAAGACTTGGTCGATGACGATTTGTTTTGCCACTTTGTGGTTCTCCTTGGATTGGCGGACGCCATGGCGCACCGGCGCATGCGGGCGGCGAAAACGATGGAACACGTTTTTCGGCAGGCGCGTGCCGGTGCCGGGGCGTCGTGTGCGCGTTAAAAGAGGCTGGGTACAGGGCTTTTAAGCACGCGGGCGCCTGCAATGGCATGGCGCCGGGATGGTTAGCGAAGATGTCGCGAAACGATTAACGATGTGGGCGCATGGCCCAGGAACGGCTTCCCGGGTACGGCAAGGGACATGCCGGGCACGCGCGCCTCCGCAGTGCGGAAGGGGCGGCGCGCCTGTTGCCGGCAACCTGGCGTCGTGCAGGTTGCCGTGTGTATTGCCATTATAAAACAAACATCTACATTTGTGCAAATTTTTCTGAGTGGCTACAATATCGGCCGTGGCCATCCGGCTGGCGCTCGCCATTGCCTTTCACCATCATCCAGGAAACCCGATTTGCATCCACGACCCCATACCGCCCAACCATTCCTTCGATTCGCCGACAACGGCCGGCGCGATGCACGGCGCCTGCGCAGGACGGCATGCGGGGTTGCCGCGCTGGCCGCCGCCCTGTCCGGCAACCCCGCGTGCGCCGAGGAACAGCCCGCCGCGCCGCTGACGGTGGGCGGGGCGATCCGGTTCAACTACGTCCACAAGAGCTGGCAGGACGACTACCGCAGCGGCTTCTTCGGCCTGGACACGGCGCGCCTGGACGTGCGCTACGACGATGGCCGGCTGATCGGATCGGCGCAGTACCGCTACAACCATTTTCCGAAGGGGCAGGGCGGGTATTGGCAGCATTTCCTGCAGCATGCCTGGGCCGGCCTGCGCTTCGCCGACAAGAGCGAGGTCCATGTCGGGCTCGACAAGAACCGCTTCGGCCTGTCGCCCTTCGCCTCGAACAATTTCTATGAATCGATCGCGTTCTATGCGGGCCTGGAAGACAAGTACGACCTGGGCGTGACCTGGCTGAGCCGCCCCGGCCCGTTCGAATGGCAGCTGGGCTTCTATCCGCGCGACGGCGGCTCGTATGGCGGCGGCGGCAATACGGCCGGCGCATCGAACCGCTATTCCTACAACATCGTCCCCGACGACGACGCGCAGGGCTACGGCACCGGCCAGCGCGACCGCGAGCGCGACACGCTGGTCGCGCGCACGGCCTGGCACGTCGGGCCAGGAGGGCGGCACGACATCGGCATCTCCGGCCTGGCGGGCACGATCGACAACGGCCGCGGCGCCCATACCCGGCGCCATGCGCTGGCCGTCCACTACCAGGGCACGTACGGCCCGTTCAAGCTGATGCTGGAATCCCTGCGCTATCGCTACCGGACCGCGCACGATGCGACCCAGACCTACGGCGGCCTCGATCCAAACAGCTTCGTGATGCTGGGCGGCTTCGGCTATCCGTACCCGGTGGCGTCGAACGGCGACATCCACATCGCCAACCTCAGCTACGACATCCCGGGCCGGCTCGGTCCGCTCGGCGGATTCAAGCTCTACAACGACTACAGCGTCCTGCACAAGCGGCAGCGCGGCTACCAGGATTCCGTGCAAAACGTGACCGGCGTGAGCTTCGGGGCCGGGAAGTGGACGTTCTACCTGGACGTCATGCTCGGCAAGCACCATCCCTACCTGTCGCCGGACCCGGGCGGGCTGGCGTCGACGGCGGCCGCGCACGACGGCTTCACGCGCAGGATCAATCTGCAGGCCGGTTATTATTTCTGACGTCGCGCGACGCGGACGCGCCTCAGGCGGCCGCCGCCAGCGGCGCCAGGGCGCGCAGGCGCAGCGCGACCAGCAGGGCCAGGCCCAGGCAGGCGCCGAGCAGCGCCACCACGCCGGCCCAGCCCGCGCACGCCCACAGCAGCCCGCACAGCCAGCCGACCAAGCTCGAGCCGAGGTAGTAGAAGCTCAGGTACAGCGCCGACGCCAGCGCCTGCCGGGTGCGGGCGCGCCGGCCCACCCAGCTGCTGGCGATCGAGTGCGAGGCGAAGAAGCTGAACGTGAACAGCGCCATGCCGGCCGCGATCAGGGCCAGGTGATGCGACAGCGTCAGCAGCAGGCCGGCCAGCATCGCGGCGATCGTGGTCCACAGCACGTGGCGCCGGCCGAGCCGGTCGGCGCGGCGGCCGGCCCATACCGAGCTGAAGATGCCCAGCAGGTAGAGCAGGGAAATCGTGCCGACCACGCCCTGGCGCAGCCCGAACGGCGCGTCGAGCAGGCGAAAGCCGATGACGTTGTAGGCGCTCACGAAGCAGCCCATCAGCAGGAACGCCAGCGCGAACAGCCAGGGCAGGCCGCCGTCGCCGAAGTGCAGGCGCAGCCCCTGCGGCAGCGCCGCCAGGCCGCCGGACGCGCGCCGGAAGCGGCGCGAGGGCGGCAGGCTGCGCCAGAATTCCCAGGCCGCCAGCAGGCCCGCCACGCCCATCGCGGCCAGCGCCGCGCGCCACGACAGGACATCCGACAGCAGCGACGCCATCATCCGCCCCAGCATGCCGCCGAACGCGTTGCCGCTGATGTACAGGCCCATCGAGGCGCCGAGCGCATCCGCGTCGACTTCCTCGCTCAGGTAGGCCATGGCGACCGCCGGCATGCCGCCCAGCGCCAGGCCGAGCAGGGTGCGCGCCGCCAGCAACTGGACATAGTCGCGGGCGCAGGCGGCGGCGAGGGTCATCAGGCCGGACACCACCAGCGCCACCACCATGATGCTCTTGCGCCCCCAGCGGTCGGAAATCATCGACGATACCAGCAGCGACAGCGCCAGCGCGCCGGTCGACAGCGACAGCGACAGGCTGCTCTGCGCCGGCGTCAGCGCGAAGTCGCGCGCCAGCAGGGGCAGCAGCGGCTGCACGCAGTACAGCAGCGCGAAGCAGGAAAAGCCGCCGAAGAAGAGGGCGCGGTTGGTGCGGCGATACGGCGAGGCGGGCTGGTTCATGGGGGCGCGAACGGCATGCGATGGGCCTCCATGCTAGGATTGGCGGGTATTACTGTCCAATATATATTATCGGTAGTACTAATACTTCAAACAGATAACACAAGATGGAATTGCGGCACTTGCGGTATTTCGTGGCGGTGGCCGAGGAGCTGAGCTTCACGCGCGCGGCTGCGCGGCTGCACATCGGCCAGCCGCCGCTGAGCCAGCAGATCCAGGCGCTCGAGGCGGACGTCGGCGCCCGGCTGTTCGACCGCAACAAGCGGCGCGTGCAGCTGACCGAAGCCGGCCGGCTGTTCCTGGCCGACGCGCGGCGCCTGCTGGCGCTGTCGGAGCAGGCGCGCGAGACGGCGCGCCGGGCGCACCTGGGCGAGGCGGGCCAGCGGCGCGTGGGTTTCACCTTTTCGACGCCGTTCACGCCGCTGTTCCCGAAGGTCGTGCAGCGCTACCGCCAGCAGTTTCCCGGCGTGCTGCTGACCTTCCACGAGATGGCGACCTTGCCGCAACTGGCGAAGATCGCCGCGCGCGAGCTCGATGTCGGCTTCGTGCGCCCCGCATCGATGGCGCAGCCGGATGCGGTGGCGCTGACGACCCTGCGCAGCGAGCCGCTGCGCCTGGTCCTGCCGGCCGGCTCGCCGCTGGCGCGGCAGGCGACGATCGCGGTGGCGGACCTCGCCGACCAGGCCTTCGTCGTGTTCCCGCCGAACGCCGGCACCGGCATCTACCACCAGATCCTCGCACTGTGCCGCCAGGCCGGTTTCGCGCCGCGCGTCGCCATGGAGGCGGGCGAGCCGTCGACGATCATCGGCCTGGTCGCCGCGGGCTGCGGCATTGCCGTGCTCCCCGCCTCGTTCGAGGGCGTGCGCCTGGACGGCGTGGTGTACCGCCCGCTGGCCGATCCGCTGGCGACGTCCGCGCTGCTGCTGGCGCGCCATGTCGAAGGCGGCGGCCCGCTGGCGCAGGCCTTCGTCGCGCTGGCACAGGAGGCGGCCGCGCAAGGGTGAGCGAGGGCGCGGCGGCTGACGTCGATGAGCAATGGGCGGCTGGCCCCGTGTTTCGCCACGTCCAGCAGGCAGTGTCGATGTCGCTCGGCACGACGCTCGGCCGGCGGGGCATTTCGACCCGGGTGCCGCCCA
>DAMAFT010000401.1:0-4758 GCA_031995805.1 Massilia sp. | reverse complement strand
CGGCGCGCGCCGGCCGCCCGCCCCGCCCCCGCCGCCCCGCGCGTCCTGCGCGCCGCCGGCGACAAGCCGCTGGCCGCGCCGGCCGTGCGCAAGCGCGCCTGGGACCTCGGCGTCGAACTGCAGTACGTGGCCGGCAGCGGCCCGGCCGGGCGCATCACGCATGCCGACCTGGACGCCCACCTCGCCGGGCGCGGCGCCATGGCGCAGGGCCGCGCGGGCGCCGGCGCCGACGCCCGCTATGCCGAGCTGGAGGGCGAGGAAGCGGCGCCGCTGATCGGGCTGCGCCGCAAGATCGCCGAGAAGATGCAGCTGGCCAAGCGCCAGATCCCGCACTTCACCTATGTCGAGGAAGTCGACGTCACCGAGATCGAGGCGCTGCGCGGCCAGCTCAACGCCCGCTACGGCGAGGAGCGCGGCCGCATCACCCTGCTGCCCCTCCTGATGCGCGCCGTCGTGCTGGCGGTGCGCCGCTTCCCCGAGGTGAACGCGCGCTACGACGACGCGGCCAACGTCGTCACGCGCTACCAACCGGTCCACATCGGCATCGCCACCCAGACCGACGCCGGCCTGATGGTGCCGGTGGTGCGCCACGCCGAGGCGCGCGACCCCTGGGCCAGCGCGGCCGAGGTCGCGCGCCTGGCCGCGGCGGCGCGCGCCGGCAAGTGCGCGCGCGACGAGCTGTCCGGCTCGACCATCACCATCACCAGCCTGGGCGCCCTGGGCGGCATCGTCAGCACGCCCGTCATCAACCATCCGGAAGTGGCGATCGTCGGCGTCAACCGCATCGTCGAGCGGCCCGTCGTGCGCAACGGCGGCATGGTGGCGCGCAAGCTGATGAACCTGTCGTCGTCGTTCGACCATCGCGTCATCGACGGCATGGTGGCGGCCGAATTCATCCAGGCGATCCGGGGCTACCTGGAAAACCCGGCGATCCTGTTCGTGGAGTAGGCAATGGCACAGAACGAATCGACGACGTTGCTCATCCTCGGCGGCGGTCCCGGCGGCTACGTGGCCGCGATCCGCGCCGGCCAGCTGGGCGTGCCGACCGTGCTGGTCGAGGCCGGCCAGCTGGGCGGCACCTGCCTGAACATCGGCTGCATCCCGTCCAAGGCGCTGATCCACGCGGCCGACGAATTCCACACGGCCTGCTCCCATGCGGGCGAGTCGGTGCTGGGCATCCGCGCCGGCCAGCCGTCCATCGACATCGCCCGCACGGTGGCTTGGAAGGATGGCATCGTGCGCAAGCTCACGGGCGGCGTCGGCGCGCTGCTCAAGAAGCACGGCGTGCGCGTCGTGCACGGCACGGCCCACATCCTCGACGGCAAGACGGTCGAGGTGGCGCCGGCCGACGGCGGCGCGCCGCTGCGCATCGGCTGCGAGCACCTGCTGCTGGCGACCGGCTCGCGCCCCGTCGAACTGCCCTTCCTGCCGTTCGGCGGCGCCGTCGTGTCCAGCACCGGGGCGCTCGCGCCCGAGACCATCCCCGGACACCTGGTGGTGGTCGGCGCCGGCTACATCGGCCTGGAACTGGGCATGGCCTACCGCAAGCTGGGCGCGCGCGTGACCGTCGTCGAGGCGGCCGGGCGCGTGCTGCCGGCCTACGACGAGGAACTGGCGCGGCCGGTGGCCGCCAGCCTGAAACGCCTGGGCATCGACGTGCACCTGGAATCCAGCGTGCTCGGCCCGCTGGAGGGCGGCGGCGTGCGCATGCGCGACGGCGGCGGCGCGGAAACCGGCGTCGCGGCCGACCGCGTGCTGGTGGCCGTCGGGCGCCATCCGCACACCCAGGGCTACGGGCTGGAAGGCCTGCTGCTGGACATGCACGGCAAGGCGGTGCGCATCGACAACCAGTGCCGCACGTCGATGCGCAACGTCTGGGCCATCGGCGACGTCGCCGGCGAGCCGATGCTGGCGCACCGCGCGATGGCGCAGGGCGAGATGGTGGCCGAGATCGTGGCCGGCAAGCGCCGCCGCTTCATGCCGGCGGCGATCCCGGCGGTCTGCTTCACCGACCCGGAAGTCGTCGTGGTCGGCCACTCGCCCCAGGATGCCGCCCGGCTGGGCCTGGACACCATCGGCGCCAGCTTCCCGTTCGCCGCCAACGGCCGCGCCATGACGATCGAAGGCACCGACGGTTTCGTGCGCGTGGTCGCGCGCAAGGCCGACCACGTCATCGTCGGCTGGCAGGCGGTCGGCCGCGGCGTGGCGGAACTGTCGACCGCGTTCGTGCAGTCGATCGAGATGGGCGCCCAGCTGGAAGACGTGGCCGGCACCATCCACGCCCACCCGACGCTGGGCGAGGCGGTGCAGGAGGCGGCGCTGCGCGCGCTGGGGCATGCGCTGCACATCTGAGCGCGCCGGGCCGCTGCCGCGGCGGCCCACGTAAAGGCAGGCAGGCGCGCCGTCCCCGGCCCGTCCGCCCGCGTCGCGTACCCGCCGCGTCGTGCGGCCTGGTGCGCCCCCGATCCCCGAAGGGTCGTTCGGTGATGCCGGCGCGGCTTTCTTGCCGCGGCCGGCCGCTGCGCTTTTCGATCAGTCGCGCGTCCGCTGCCCGCCCGACTGCGGCAGGCGCGCGTCCTGCCTGTCGCCGGCGTCCATGGCGCCCTTGTCGCCGCCCGGCTGCGCCGCGCCTTCCGACTGGCGGCTGCCGGCATTGCCCGTGCTCAGGCTGCCGATCCCGCCCAGGCCCGTCTGCAATTCGCCGGCGTCCTCGCCGACATAGCCGTCGCCGCGGTCGCGCTGCGTGCCGTCCGACAGCAGGTCGTCGGTACGCCCGGCTTGCCGGTTGCCGCCCGGATCGGACGGCGTATCGATACCGCCGCCGGTGCGGGCGTCGCGGTTGGCCGCGCGCTCGCCCGACATGCTGCCGATGTCGCCGGTACCGCCCGCGCCCAGCGTTCCCACCGAGCTGGCGCCGTCCTTCGTCACCTGGTCGTAGTTGCGGCCCTGCTGCTTGCTGTCGCCTGCCATCGCATCCTCCTCGTCGTCATGTCATGCTTTCATCATAGCGGGAACGGGCGCCGCGGCAATCGGCACGCGCCCGGCCCGCGTGTAGGACATGTCGGGCGCGGAATTGGTTAGGAGAAACCGCTCGCCGTCGCCACACGGCGATCTATGCTATAAGTGCAAGTTGCCGGCCGGACAAGCCGGCATGTACCAGAACCAAGCGAAAGAATCGAATGAGCGAACCTTCCATCCTGGTGATCTACGCGCATCCCGCGCCGCAGCGCTCGCCAGCCAACCGCCGCCTCGTGGAGGAAGCGCGCGCCGTGCCGGGCGTGCGCGTGCAGGACCTGTACGAACTCTATCCCGACTTCGACATCGACGGCGAGACCGAGCACGCGCTGCTGGATGCCGCCCACCTGGTGGTGTTCCTGCACCCGTTCCGCTGGTACGGCATGCCGTCGATGATGAAGGAGTGGATGGAAGTCGTGATGCAGCCCGGCTGGGCCTACGGCAAGGGCGAATGCGCGCTGCGCGGCAAGGGCTACTGGCTGGTGACGACCACCGGCAGCGGTCCCGAGGCCTACCGCCCCGGCGGCCTGCACGGGCGCCCGTTCGCCGACTTCCTGGCGCCGTTCGAACAGACCGCCGCGCTGTGCGGCATGGACTGGATCGAACCGCTGGTGCTGCACGGCGCCGCGCGCGCCGACGCCGCCGTCATCGACGCCCATGCGGCGGAATTCCGCCGCCGCCTGGCCGGCTACGCCGGGATGGCGCTGGCCGCGGCCACGCCGTATGCGGGACAGGAGTAAGCGGATGGAACACAACCTGCTCTTCAACGCCATGATCTACCTGGGTGCGGCCGTGCTGGTCGTCCCCTTCGCCAAGCGCTTCGGCCTGGGCGCCGTGCTCGGCTACCTGCTGGCCGGCATCCTGATCGGGCCCTATGGCTTCCGCCTGATCAGCGAGGTCGAGGACGCGCTGCACTTCGCCGAGTTCGGGGTCGTGCTGCTGCTGTTCCTGATCGGCCTGGAACTGGAACCGAGCCGCCTGTGGGCGCTGCGCCGGCCCATCTTCGGCTGGGGCGGCGCGCAGGTCGCCGGCGTCGCCGCCGGCCTGTTCGGCGTCGCGCTGGCGCTCGGCGTCGACTGGAAGGTCGGCCTGATCGCCGGCCTCGGCCTGTCGCTGTCCTCGACCGCCATCGCCCTGGCCTCGATGGAGGAACGCAACCTGATGCCCACCCCCGCGGGCCAGGCCAGCTTCTCGATCCTGCTGTTCCAGGACATCGCGGCGATCCCGATGATCGCCATCGTGCCGCTGCTCGGCATTCCCGAGGAAGCGGGCGGCGGCGGCAACGCCTGGCAGGCGGTGCTCAAGGTGGTGGTGGTGCTGGCCGGCCTGATCGTGGCCGGACGCTTCCTGCTGCGGCCCCTGCTGCGCTTCATCGCCAAGACCGACGCGCGCGAGATCTTCACCGCGTTCGCGCTGCTGATGGTGATCGCGATCTCGCTGCTGATGCAGTGGGTCGGCGTGTCGATGGCGCTGGGCGCCTTCATGGCCGGCGTGCTGCTGGCCGACTCGGAATACCGGCACGCGCTGGAAACCGACCTGGAGCCGTTCAAGGGCCTGCTGCTCGGCCTGTTCTTCATCGCCGTCGGCATGTCGGTCGACTTCGCCGTGTTCCTGGCCCAGCCGGGCCTGATCCTCGGCCTGGTCGCGGCCTTCCAGGTCGTCAAGATCGCCCTGCTCTATGCGCTGAGCCGCGGGTTCGGCATCGCCCGCGGCCAGCACCTGCAATTCGCCCTGCTGCTGTCG
>DAMAFT010000400.1:456-4785 GCA_031995805.1 Massilia sp. | reverse complement strand
GGCGACGGCAAGAACGGCCAGCAGGTGCTGGAAGAGGCGCGCGCGCGCAACCTGGCGGCGGCGCGCGTGTCGATGGACGAACTGGCCGGGCTGGAGCAGCGCATGCGCGCCATCGAGTCGCAGGTCGAGGGCTTCGCCCGCACCGTCGGGCAACTGGTCGACCACTCGCGCGCGATCAGCGAGTTCGGGGCCATCATCGACCGCATCGCCAACCAGACCAACCTGCTGGCCATCAACGCCGCCATCGAGGCCGCGCGCGCCGGCGAGCAGGGGCGCGGCTTCGCCGTGGTGGCGTCCGAGGTACGGCGCCTGTCCCAGCTGGTGAACCAGGAAACCGCGAAGATCGCCGGGGTCAACGGCGAGATGCGCCTGCTGGTGGAGTCGGCCAGCGGCGCCACCGCCGACATCCTCGACGGCGTCCACGTGTCCACCCGCGACGCCGGCACGGCGGCGGGGCACTTCCAGGCCTTCGTGGCCGACTTCGAGCGCCTGACCGGCACCGTCCACGAGATGGCCGCCGCGACCCAGGCCCTCGACGGCATCAGCCAGGACATCGGCCGCAAGGTCGGCGAGGTCGCGCGCAATGCCTCCGAGGCCGGCAAGTCGATGGCGGACGCCTCGCGCCGTGTCGATGAGGTGCGCGCCACCACCGAGGAGATCCAGTCGACGCTGGCCGGTTTCCGCACCGGCGGCACGCCGTTCGACGCGCTGGTCGAGTCCACCACCTGGCTGCGCGACGCCGTCGCGCGCTGCCTGGAAGGCCATGCCGCGCGCGGCGCCGACATCTTCGACCAGGCCTACCGCCCGATTCCCCAATCCGATCCGCCGCGCTTCACCACGTCCTACGACGGCGCCGTCGAACGCGACCTGCAGGCGCTGTTCGACCGCGTGCTGGCCGACTTGCAGGGTTGCGCCTACTCGCTGGCGGTCGACAACCGCGGCTATGCGCCGGCCCACAACGGCAAGTTCTCGCTGCAGCCGACCGGCCGGCGCGAGCACGACCTGGTCCACTGCCGCAACAAGCGCATCTTCGACGATCCCGTCGGCGCGCGCCTGGCGGCGAACCGCCAGCCCTTCCTGTTCCAGACCTACCTGCGCGATACGGGCGAGGTCATCAACGACCTGTCGATGCCCGTGGAGATCGGCGGCCGGCACTGGGGCGCGGTGCGCATCGGCTTCGATTCGGCGCAGATGCGCGCGGCCCTGCCGCTGGCGGCGTGAGCGCCTGCGGCGCCGTAGCGCGCGGCGCATGTCGGCGCTTGCGAATGTGATCGCTAACATGCACAATGTCGTCTCAACAATAAAGCCAAAGAGGACTGGATGAGACTTCAATTGACGCGCATGCTGGTTGCGCTAACATCGGTATATGCCATCGCCCCGGCCGCGGGCGCCGCGCCGCTCGCCACGCTGGACCGCAACGGCGCCTGGGTGTCGGTCGAGGCCTGGGGGCCGAACGTCGTGCACGTGACCATCGCGGTCGACAAGGCCGAGGCGCTGAAGGGCCCCGGCTACGGTATCCTGCCGAAGAACGCCGACAACGGCGCCTTCCGCCACGCGGCCGGCGCCGACGGCGACGTGTTCACCTCGAAGGGCATGACGCTGCGCGTGAACCCGGCCCCGCCGGCGCGTACGCCGAGCCAGGGCGAGAAGTACTTCGCGCCGGCGCTGGCCCCGGTGGGCCTGCAGGTCATGAACGCGAAGGGCGAGAAGGTGCTGGACATGGGCGGCTGGGAGATGTCGCCGCAGACCGTCAACGGCGAGAAGACCTGGCAGGTCGGCGCCTCGTTCGCCGCGCCGCGCGACGAGCACCTGTACGGCATGGGCCAGAACCAGGAATCGCTGTCCGGCATCGACCTGCGCGGCCGCGTCCTGGACTGCAAGCACTGGTACGACGCGCCGGGCGGGGAGAGCGTGTGCGTGCCATTTATGGTGTCGTCCAAGGGCTACGGCATCGTCTGGGACAACCCGTCGGCCACGCGCTTCCAGGGCGCCATCAACGGCCGCACCGTGTTCCAGTCGCAGGTGGGCGAGCGCGTCAGCTTCTTCGTCATCACCGGCGCCACGCCCGAGGAAATCTATTCGGGCTACGCGCGCCTGACCGGCAAGACGCCGATCCCGCCGAAGGCCGCGTTCGGCCTGATCCAGTCCAAGGCGCGCTATGCCTCGCAGGACGAGGTGCTGCGCGTGGCGAACACGTATCGCCAGAAGAAGTATCCGCTCGACGTGATGGTGGTGGACTGGTTCTACTGGACCCGCATGGGCCAGATGGACATCAACCCGGCCGAGTTCCCCGACCCGGACGGCATGAACAAGCAGCTGCACGGCATGGGCATGCAGTCGATCATCTCGATCTGGCCGCGCTACGAAACGGCGGGACGCTACTTCAACGAACTGGACGCCAAGGGCTACCTGTTGAAGGACAAGGACGGCAAGACCGTCGACGGCCTGCCGTTCCGCTCCGACCGCACGGGCGGCCTGATCGACGCCACCAATCCGAAGGCGCGCCAGTGGTTCTTCGAGAAGTCGCGCGACAACATCCTGGCGCACGGCTTCGACTATCCGTGGCTGGACGAGACCGAGCCGGACCTGGTACCGAGCGGCTTCTTCTACGCGATCGGCTCGGGCGACCGCTACCACAACCTGTTCCCGCTGCTGCACGTGGAAGGCTTTTCCGACAACCTGCGCGCCTGGAAGCCGAACAAGCGCGCGCTGGTGCTGTCGCGCGCCGCCTACCTCGGCTCGCAGCGCACCGGCGCGCTGTTCTGGTCCTCGGACATCCAGTCCACCTGGGAGGCGCTCCAACGCCAGATCCCGGCCGGCCTGAACATGGTGGCGTCCGGCATCGCCCTGTGGGGCAACGACATCGGCGGCTGGCAGTCGCTGCCGGCGACCACGACAGCCACCAAGGCCCCGCTGGTCGACCCGTCCGATGCGCGCGCGGTGGTGGGCCAGTACCACGACTATCCGGAACTGATGACGCGCTGGTTCCAGTACGGCACCTTCCTGCCGACGCTGCGCCTGCACGGCCAGCGCAAGGAATCGGAAATGTGGTCCTTCGGCAAGCAGGCCGAGGGCATCATGGCGCGCTACGACACCCTGCGCTACCAGCTGATCCCGTACATCTACAGCCAGGCCAAGTTCACCCACGACACCGGCGCGCCGTTCATGCGGCCGCTGTGGATGGACTTCCCGAACGACCCGAACGTGGCCAACCTGGGCACGCAATACATGTTCGGCCCGGCCTTCCTGGTGGCCCCGGTCACGGAGCAGGGACAAACCGAGAAGGACGTCTACCTGCCGGCCGGCAGCGAGTGGTACGACTTCTGGACCAACCAGAAATTCGCCGGCGGCCAGTGGGTCAAGACCGCCGCGCCGGCCGACCGCATCCCGGTCTACGTCAAGGCCGGCTCGATCGTGCCCATGGGCGCCGAGGTGCAGTCGACGGCGTCGAAGCAGGCGATCGCACAGGTGCTGGTCTATCCGGGCAGGGACGGCGAGTTCGACCTGTACGACGACGATGGCATTTCGTATGACTACGAGAAGGGCAAGTCGAGCCTGACGAAGCTGCGCTGGAGCGATGCCGGCGGCAAGCTGAGCGCCAGCGGCGGGGATGCGGGCGTGGCGAAGGCGTTGCCGGGGTTGGTGAAGGTGGTGGGCAGGTAAACTGCAGCAATCGCCGTCGTCCCCGCCTGCGCGGGGACGACGTTGACGTTCACATCGGCGCGGCAGGCCCATCCGCATACGGCTTGCCCGCCAGCTCAAAGGCGCGGCGCAACACCCGCAGCAGGCGCGCAGCCAGGCCCGGCGAACGGGAAATGTGGGAAGCGGCGGTGGGCACGCCGGTAGTATTCATGCTCATGCGACAATCGGGAAAACGGCCAGCCCGGACCTTACCCCGCCGGCGCGCGCCGGTCCAATTCCGTTTTCCGATCGCGGTAATCAGCACGGCATATAACACGGGCGCGCATGTTCGAATTCATCCTCCAGTTCCTCGTCGAATTCGTCGGCGAAATCCTGTTGCAGGTCGTCGTCGAATTCCTGGTCGAACTGGGCCTGCACAGCGTGGCCGAGCCGTTCCGGCGCCGGCCGCATCCCGGCCTGGCCGCCATCGGCTACCTGCTCTTCGGCGCCGCCGCCGGCGCCGCCAGCCTGTGGCCGTTCCCCGACTACCTGGTGCCCGGCCCGTGGCGCATCGCCAACCTGGCGCTGGCGCCCGTGCTGGCCGGGCTGGCGATGTGCGCCGTGGGCGCCTGGCGCGCGCGTCGCGGCCAGCCGGTGCTGCAGCGGTCGCCCGGCGTGGACGCCGAAGCGACCCCCGTGCCCACGGCA
>DAMAFT010000400.1:0-446 GCA_031995805.1 Massilia sp. | reverse complement strand
GCTACGGCTACCTGTTCGCACTGGCGCTGGCGCTGGTGCGGTTCTGGTTCGCGCGGTGATGCGTCGCGCCGGGGCGGCGCGACGGCGCAGCGTTCAGCCGTACGGCGTGTAGTCGAAGCCGTTGCCGATGATGGCGGCGACGGCCCCCTGGTTTTCCGCGCTCTCGCTGATCATGCCGAGCGCCTGCGCGGCCGTCACGAGATGCTGGTCGAGCGCATTGGTCCAGTAGTCCAGGCCTGCCTGCTCGACCGGCCGGTGCAGCACGTTCATGTAGATCTTCGAGACCAGGTCGTGGTTGCCGGGCGCGGCGCCGTAGGCGTCGATGAATTCCTTCGACTGCATGAAGCCGGCGGCGACGTCGGTCAGCGACGTGCCGTGGTCCATGGCGTTCATCCAGAAGCCCAGCCCGGCCTTGTCCGGCGTGCGGTTGAACGCGGCCTGGTAGA
>DAMAFT010000399.1:0-4804 GCA_031995805.1 Massilia sp. | reverse complement strand
GCAGCAGCGACCAAGACCGCCGCCAAATCGACCGCGACCAAGGCCGCCGCCACCAAGACCGCAGCCAAGTCGACCGCAGCCAAGTCGACCGCCAAGTCGACCGCAACCAGGGCTGCCGCCAAGCCGGCTGCGAAGAAGGCAAGCGCCACCAAGGCAACCGCCACCAAGACCGCTGCTGCCAAGGCCACCACCGCCAAGACCGCCGCCAAGGCACCGGCCAAGGCCGCAGCGAAGCCTGCCGCGACCAAGACCGCCACCAAGACTGCCGCCACCAAGGCCACCGCCGCCAAGCCGGCCGCGACCAGGACTGCTGCAGCCAAGACCACCGCGACCAAGGCCACCGCAACCAAGACCGCAGCCGCCAAGCCGGCAGCAGCGACCAAGGCCGTGACCAAGACCGCAGCCACCAAGACCGCCGCCAAGACCGTAGCGGCCAAGCCGGCCGCGACCAAGACCGCAACCGCCAAGGCTGCCGCTCCTGCCGCCAAGGTAGAAGCCAAGGCCGACACCAAGGCCGACGGCGCCGCCCCGGCAGCCAAGAAGCCGGCCGCGAAGAAGGCAGCGGCACCGAAGGCCGCCGCGAAGACCGAAGCCAAGGCCGACGCCAAGCCGGACACCAAGGCCGACGCCAAGCCGGAAGCCAAGGCCGAAGCGAAGACCGACGGCAAGGCGGACAGCGCCGTCGCCCAGCCGGCCGCCGCGTCGGCGCCGAAGTCGGTGATCGCGCCGGCAGCCTGGCCGTTCCCGACCAGCAGCCGTCCGTAAGACGCCTGCAGCCGCGCCATTTGCCTCGCTGTCTTGCGAGTGAGGCAAAATACCGCTGTGTGAGCCTGTCGGGCCTCGCACGGCGGTTTTTTTTTGAAAAGGAGTCCTCGTGCTGCCCATTCTTCAGTTGATCGTCGATACCGCGGCCAGCGTGCTCGGCGGCGTCTTGTTGCTGCGCTTCTGGATGCAGGTGATCCGCGTTCGTCCGCCGTCCTCGATCGCACAATTCACCTTTACCCTGTCGGACTGGCTGGTGCGCCCGCTGCGCCGCATCGTCCCGGGCATGGGCGGATACGACTGGGCCAGCCTGATCGGCGCCTTCCTGGTGGTGCTGCTGGCCAGCTCGGTCATGCTGCTCAATCCCGTCGTCGACGGCCAGTTCGTCGCGCTGTTCGCCGTCTACCGCTTCCTCAGCTGGATCCTGTACGGCTTCATGGGCCTGCTCATCATCGAGGTGATCTTCAGCTGGATCAATCCGCATGCGCCGCTGGCGCCCTTCGTGCGCGCGCTCAACGAGCCGCTGCTGCGTCCCCTGCGCCGCGTGGTGCCGCCGGTCGGCGGCCTCGACCTGTCCGTGCTGGTGGCCTTCATCCTGATCCAGATCGCGCAGTACGTGCTGCGCCAGCTGTTCCTGTTCCACTGAACGCCGGCGCAAAAAAAGGCGCGTGCCCCGCAAGGGCACGCGCCTGTCGCGCTGTCCTGCACGCCGCGCCGTCCTGGCGCGGCGGCAATCTCAGAAACGGTAGCCGAAGGCCGCTGCGAAGCGGTCGGCGATCTCCTGCGCCGTGAACACGTGGTTCTGCGCGCCCTGGTGGGCGATCTTGATCGCGCCCAGGATGCTGGCCAGGCGGCCGGTGGTCGGCCAGTCCAGGCCGTTGGCGATGCCGAACAGCAGGCCGGCGCGGTAGGCGTCGCCGCAACCGGTCGGGTCGACCACGGCGTCGGCCGGCACCGCCGGGATCTTGTGGTGCTCGCCGCCGGCATGGATGTCCGAACCCTGTTCGCCGCGCGTGATCACCAATGCGTCCAGGCGCGCCGCGATGTCGGCCAGCGACAGGCCGGTACGGTCCAGCACCATCTCGAATTCGTAGTCGTTGCAGGCCAGGTAGGTGGCCTGGTCGATGAAGGCCAGCAGTTCCTCGCCGCTGAACATCGGCAGCTGCTGGCCCGGGTCGAAGATGAACGGCACGCCGCGCTCCGCGCAGTCGCGCGCATGCTTGATCATGCCGTCGCGGCCGTCCGGGGCCACGATCGCCACGCGCAGCGGCAGGTAGTCGCCCAGGCTGTTCTCGTGCGAGAACTGCATCGCGCCCGGGTGGAAGGCGTTGATCTGGTTGTTGTCCAGGTCGGCCGTGACGAAGCACTGGGCCGTGTAGGCATCGGCGATCGTGCGGATCGCATTGGTCGCCAGGCCCTGCTTTTCCATGCGCTCGAGGTAGTCGCCGCCGTCCTGGCCGATGGTGCCCATGATCAGCGGATCGCCGCCCAGCATCTTGAGGTTGTAGGCGATGTTGACGGCGCAGCCGCCGTATTCGGTGCGCAGCGTCGGCACCAGGAACGACACGTTCACGCGGTGCAGCTGGTCGGCCAGCAGGGTTTCGCCGAAGCGGCCGTGGTATTGCATGATCTTGTCGAAGGCGATCGAGCCGCAGATCAGCGAGGTCTTGGTCATGGTGTCCCTTATGGATAGAAGACGAAGAGGTGATAGTCGGAAGGTTGGATGTCGGCCAGCGCGAAATGCAGCCGGACCGGCTGTTCCGAGCGCGGCGCGAAGCCGGCGGCGGCCGGCGTGCCCGGCGGCAGGTACTCGGCGGGCGCGAACACGCGGCGCAGCACCGGCTTGTTGGCGGCGTCGGTCAGTTCCAGTTCGATGCTCGGCCAGGCCTGCACGATGTCGCCCTGGTTGCGCAGCAGCGTGTTGAGCGAATAGGTATCCGGCCCCAGCGTCGCCAGCTCGCCCGTCTCGATGGCGAGGTTGTCGGCCTGGGCCGGCAGTTCGACGCGACAGCCGAACACGGCGCACAGGCCCTGCAAGGCGGGCTTGACGGCCGGATGGCGCGCCGCCAGCGTATTGCGGAACTGGTGCGCGAGCTGCACGGCCAGCACCAGCGCCAGCACGGCGCTGCCCGTGCCCATCAGGAGGCGCCGGGTGCGGCTGCTGCGTTCCTGGCGGCGGCTGCGCTTGACGAATTCCGGCTCGTCGACGTCGTCCTGCGGCAGGCGCAGGCGCGGCGCCTCGATCCGGGTCGGCTTCAGGCTGGAGCGGCGCGTGCGCGCATCGAGGGCGCGCGAGCGCGCCGACTTCGCCGCGGCCGCCGCTGCCGGCGCCTGGAATGCGCCGCCGGCCGATTCGCGCAGCGGCAGGGCGGCCGGCGGGATATCGTCGGCGCCGGCGGCCGGCGCCGCGGGTGGCGTTTCCGGTGCGGCGGGCGGTTCCTGGTCCGCGTCGCGGTCGCGTTCCCCATCCCGGTCGCGGTCCGGGCCATGGTCCGGCACGTCGTCCAGCATGTGCGCGTCGTCGTGGCGTGCGTCGTCGTCGTCGTACGGCAGCGCCTGGGCGACGATTTCCTCGTCCACCGGCAGGTCGAAGGTCGGTTCGATGCGCTGCGCCGGGCCGCCGTCGCGTACGGGTTCCGGTTCCGGCACGACCGGCTGGGGCACGACGCGCGCGCGCGGCGCGAATGCCGAGGCGGCCGGGGCCGGCGTCGGCGCGGCGTCACCAGGGGGCGCAAGGTCACCGGCGCCGGTATCGGCTTCGGCGGCGTCCGGCATGCCCCCCTGCAGGGGTTCCAGGCGCGGCTCGATGCGGCTGGCGGGCGCGTAGGTGCGCTGGACGGCGGCGCCGGCCCGTGCCGGTTGCGCCGTTTCCTGGGGGACGTCGGCGGCGGCCGCGACCGGGGTGTCGGGCTGCACGGCGGCGACGGCCGCGGCGGCGGGATCGGCCGCGGTGGTGTCTGCATCCGTGCCGGCATCCATGTCCGCCGCCGGGGCGGCCGGTTCCGGCCCGCGGTTGGCCGCGGTGCGCCACACCTGCGGTCCGCTGTGCGTGAACGGCGCGGCGGGCGCCGTCATCGGATGCGATGCCAGCGGCGCCGGTGCGGGCTCGGGTGGCAGTTCGGGCTGCAACTCGGGCTGCGGCTCGGTGACTGGCTCGGGAATGGACTCGGGAATCGGCTCCGGCAGGATGCCGAGCGGATCGAGCGCATGGCTGAAATCGCCGGCGTAGGCCGGCTGCGCATCCCCGGACGGGGAGGGCGCTGCGGTGTCGGGACTGGCCGCGGTGGGAGCGTCAGGGGCGGCGGGGACGGCCGTGGCCGCCGCCGGGGCCGCCAGGTCGACCAGGTGGGCGCTGCCGTCAAAGACCTGCTGGCAGGCGCCGCAGCGGACGATGCCGCCGCGGAGCTTGAGCTGGTCCGCGGCGACCCGGAAGGTGGTATGGCAGTGCGGGCACTGGGTGGCGAGCGCCATGCCTCGGTTACTGCCCGCCGGTGGAGCGCGGCGCCGGTGCGGTGTCCGCGCCGAGTTGCCCGTGCAGGGCGACCCAGCCGTCCAGCTCGGCCCAGACGCCCAGCTTGATGAACGGCGCGTAGGCGGCGGCCACTTCCTCGGCCTGGCGCGCCAGCACGCCCGACAGGATCAGCGACCCGCCGTCGGCCACGCGGCCCGACAGCATCGGCGCCATCAGCTTCAGGGGGCTGGACAGGATGTTGGCCACCACGGTGTCGAAGCGCTGGCCGCCGTGCGCCGACGTGCCGAACGCGTCCGGCACGTAGAAGTCGATGGCGCAGCGGTTGCGTTCGGCGTTCAGCTTCGCCGATTCGATGGCCTGCTCGTCGATGTCGACGCCGGCCACGTCCTGCGCGCCCAGTTTCTTGGCGACCATCGCCAGGATGCCCGAGCCGCAGCCGTAGTCCAGCACCGACTTGCCCGGCGTGGGATGCGCTTCCAGCCATTCCATGCACAGGCGCGTGGTCGGGTGGCTGCCAGTGCCGAACGCGAGGCCGGGGTCGACTTCGAGGATCAGGGCGTCCGGGTCCGG
>DAMAFT010000398.1:0-4806 GCA_031995805.1 Massilia sp. | reverse complement strand
CCCAGCAGCAGGAACACCAGGTTCGGCATGCCCGGGATCAGGCCCATGCCGCCGATGATGCCGCCGGTGATGTACATGACCATCGGACGGGCGAACAGCTGGCCGATGACCTGGGAGCCGACGTCCTTGTCGCTGGCCACGCGCGAGACCACCATGCCGGCCGCGATCGAGATGATCAGCGAGGGGATCTGGGCGACCAGGCCGTCGCCGATGGCCAGCAGCGTGTAGGTCTTGACGGCGTCGCCGAACGCCATGTCGTGCTGCACCATGCCGACGATCAGGCCGCCGATCACGTTGATGACGGTGACCAGGATGCCGGCCACGGCATCGCCGTGCACGTACTTCGAGGCACCGTCCATCGCGCCGTAGAATTCCGCTTCCTGGCCCACTTCGGCGCGGCGCACCTTGGCTTCCTGCTCGCCGATCAGGCCGGCGTTCAGGTCGGCGTCGATCGCCATCTGCTTGCCGGGCATCGCATCCAGGGCGAAGCGCGCGCCGACCTCGGCGATACGGCCCGCGCCCTTGGTGACGACGGTGAAGTTGATGATGGTGAGGATGATGAAGACCACCAGGCCGACCGTGTAGTTGCCGCCGATCAGGAAGTGGCCGAACGCCTCGATGACCTTGCCGGCCGCCGCGCCGCCGGTATGACCCTCGGTCAGCACCACGCGGGTGGAGGCCACGTTCAGCGCCAGGCGTAGCATGGTGGTGACCAGCAGCACGGCCGGGAAGGCCATGAAGTCGAGCGGCTTGACCGTGTACAGCGCGGTCAGCAGCACGATCACGGACATCGCGATGTTGAAGCTGAAGAACAGGTCCAGTGCGAACGCCGGCAGCGGCAGGATCATCATCGCCAGCAGCAGGATGATGAGGATGGGCGCGGCCAGGGCGTTGCCGCGCGACGTGATCGCTTGCATCCAGGCTGGCAGTTTGAAGCCGTTCATTGACACTCCGTCGTTCTAATCGCGTTATCGGTACCGAGGGGCGCTATTGTGCATACCCAGGCACAACATTGTTGCCCATACCCAAGAAAAACCATCGAAGAAGAAGACAGGAAAAATTGCCGTATTTCAGCAGGCAGAAGGAGACCGACCACCATGGGATGACCAGTAAATTGCCAAAAGGCAATTTTTCATCTAGCATATTTATTGATTTTTTATAACAAAACCAATCCTGAGACTGAACCCTCAAGGAACGGCACGCGCTATGGGAGACGGTAGTTCCACACTCGGAAGAAGCGAATACAGCTAACGGACAAGATCAAGTAAAGAGCTGAACACGAGCTTAGATTAGCAGGACCTTACGAAAATCTCCGAAGTGTTGGACGAAGAAATCAACATCAAAAAATTCTTGGTGAATTTTCGCAGCTTGAAAGCGCGCGACGATCGCGCCATCATGTCCATCCGCTAAACTCAAGGATGCACACCTATTAGCCAGAACATCCGTGCGTCATGACGGCCTCCGGCTTGCGCAGAGCAGGTTTTCGTTGAATTTTCAAACCACTTCTTATAATTTCATGGAATTCGAGTCTGGATCCACAGTCGCTACGTCAATTCCTCGATGTTTCTTCGAGATTACTTTGGCCGGATTACCCGCAGCGGTACAGTTAGCCGGGATATCCTTAACGACCACAGAGCCAGCACCGATGATCGAATTACTGCCAATCGTCACATCCTCGACGATACAACAACCGGGTGCGATATAGACATTATCGCCAATCTTGGCCGGTGTGTTGTTGTTGGAACCTATGGTCGTAAATTGGCCCAGATTGCATTTTTCACCTATGACAGTGTAAGGATGAACAACCAACGACATGTGATGACCAATATACAAACCCTTTCCTATTTTCGTCCGGCGTGGAATCTGAATACCAAATTTCTTGGATAAACGCTCATGCATGAATGCTGCGATCAAAAACAGGAAATTATTTCTCGACTCGCATAACCTGAACCAAAAGCAATAGCGGAATGATCGATTGCGCACATAACTTTTCAAGAATGTATTCAAGGTAGCCGCCTTCGCATATCGCAGCAAATCACTTTCGACATATTCTTTTATTTCGCCAAATCGCATCAATTCCCCATCAACACATAATCAAGGCAGCATAATATCCCAAAAACAACACGTCATCTATAGCCAGAAGACAACAACGTGGATTTGATAGGTGCGATTTAAGCTGGCTTTGGCAGTACACAGGATGAAGTGCAGTCAGGGTTCCAGTCAGCCAACAACATACTCGCAAAAAGGCCCTATCGCAGAACACTTCTCGGTTATGCTGCATACAACCCGATCAGTGCGGGCCGTTCCGTTCTCCACGCGTGTCCTGAGTCCGTGATGCCGGATTGAACGGGTCCATCTCCGGCGGCACCGGGAGGCGGCTCGGACGGTCCGGGTACTGCGTGGTCGTGCCCTTGCCGTAGGCGCGCAGCTGGTAGACGTAGGCCAGCACCTCGGCGACGGCGGCATACAGCGCCTCGGGAATCTCGTCGTCGATGTCGGTGTGCTTGTACAGCGCACGAGCCAGGGCCGGGGCTTCCAGCAGGGCCACCTTGTGCTCCCTGGCCAGCTCGCGGATCTTGGCCGCGACCTCGTCGGTACCCTTGGCCACCACGCGCGGCGCGCCGCGCTGGCCTTCGGCATACTTCAGCGCCACCGCGAAGTGGGTCGGGTTGGTCACGACCACGTCGGCGGTCGGGACATTGGCCATCATGCGCTTCCTCGCCATCTCGCGCTGCAACTGGCGGATCTTGCCCTTGATTTGCGGATTGCCGTCCGATTCCTTGGATTCCTGGATCACTTCCTGGCGCGTCATCTTGAGCTTGTTGGCGTAGTGCCACATCTGGTACGGGCCGTCCAGCAGCGCGATGGCGCCCAGGGAGCCGACCATCACGAGGAAGGCCTTGGCCAGCAGGCTGCCCAGGTGGGCCGTGCCGGTGCCGAGCGGTTCCACGGCCAGGCCGATCAACGCGTCCTTCTGGCCCATGATGACGATCCAGGCGACGAAGCCGACCAGCAGCGTCTTGGCGACGGCCTTCACCAGTTCGACCAAGGCGTTCTTCGACACCATGTTGCCCAGGCCGTTGAGCGGGTTGAGCTTGCCGAATTTCGGGACGAACGCCTTGGCGCTGAAATTCCAGCCGCCGATCACCAGCGGCGAGGCGAGCATCATCAGCATGATGGCGCCGGCCAGCGGCAGGCAGGCCAGCAGCACGTTCAAGACGTCCGCCAGGATGCGTTCGGACATCAGGGCCGGGTTGTGGATCTGGTCGCGGTCCAGCGCCAGGCCGTTGTGCAGGGCGGTGGACAGCTTGTCGACCATGCCGCCGCCCATCATCCACAGGCCGGCGCCGGCGGTCATCAGGACGACGAACGTGGCCACCTCGCGCGAACGGGGAATGTCGCCGTTCTCGCGCGCCTGCCGCAGCCGCCTCTCCGAGGCTGGCTGGTTCTTTTCTTCGCCGCTTGCTTCCGCCACGTGCTCGTCCTCTGGTTAATTTCAGTCGAGCATTATTCCAGAAGTTTCTGGGTAGCTATACATCGAACAAAAGGAAGATTGGCTGCCTAATCGTTTGCGACAAGGTGTCGGCGAAACGATACGGCGTCAATACGCAATGGGTTGAAATACACGCAAGGTGAGCGAAAAGTGTAAGAATGCCGACACTTGCTGGCAAAAACTTGCTAATTTAACGAGATGATAGTGAACGAAAGCAATATTTCATTGTTATAATCGCTTGGCAACATAGCATTGCTATAGCAGTCTTTCCACCGAATTAAAGGAATCGATATGAAGAAACTGATCGCTACCGGCGCCATCCTGGCCATGATGTCGGCACAAGTGTTCGCACAAGCAACCGGCGCCGCCGCCGGCACCGGTACCACCGGCACCGCCACCGGTACCGCCGCTGCAGGCACCACCGGCGCGACCGCCGGCACCGCCGGCGCCGCAGCCGGCACCAGCGCCGCTGCCGGCGCTGCCGCCGGCACCGGCGGCTTCCTGGCCGGCGCCGGCGTGGCCGGCCTGTCGGTCGGCGCGACCATCGCCGTGGGCGCCGCCGTCGCCGCCGTCGCCGTCGCCGCTTCGGACGACAACGACTCGACCACCAACCACTCGGCCACCACCCACCGTTAATCGAACGGGGCGGACCGGTTCCGCCCCTGGCGGAGGTCCAGCCTCCGTGTGGCAAGCAAAAAAAATGGCCGCGGACGACGCGGCCATTTTCATTGGCGAAGACTGCACGCCATCGGCATCCGCCGGTCAGTCGAACTTGTCGGCCACGCCGAACGACATCGCCGCCGCGTCCTTTGCGGCCAACTGGGGCGGTTCGGCCGCCGGCCATTCGATACCCAGTTCCACATCGTTCCACAGCAGGCTGCGCTCGTGCTCCGGATACCAGTAATCGGTGGTCTTGTAGAGAAACTCCGCGGTATCGCTCAATACCAGGAAGCCATGGGCAAAACCTGGCGGCACCCAGATCTGCTTGTGATTCTCGTCGCTCAGGATTTCGCCGACCCATTTTCCGTACGTGGGCGAAGACCGGCGCAAGTCGACGACGACATCGAACACACTCCCCTGCACCACCCGCACCAGCTTGCCCTGCGGATGCTGGATTTGATAATGCAAGCCACGCAATACCCCTTTCACGGATTTACTGTGGTTATCCTGGACGAAATCCACATCCAGTCCGGTCATTGCCTGGAAATCGCGCTGGTTAAAACTTTCCAAAAAGAATCCGCGTGCATCGCCGAACACTTTGGGCTGCAGCACGAGCACATCGGGAATCGCGGTCGGGGTAGCGGTGAAGGGCA
>DAMAFT010000397.1:0-4806 GCA_031995805.1 Massilia sp. | reverse complement strand
GGGTACAGCAGGTACAGCTCCTGCGGCGCCGCGTCCCAGTCAGGCAGCACGCGCACCAGGCCGCCCGCGTCCAGCAGGTCGCGCACCAGCCATTCCGGGCACAGGCCGATGCCGGCGCCGTCGGCCAGCGCGGCGCGGATCGCCATCGCATTGTTCACCCGGTAGCGCCCGCCGGCCCGGACCTCGGCGCTGTCGCCGCCGCGCCGCAGCACGAGCGCCTGCCCGGCGGTCCAGGCGAAGCGCACGACGTCGTGCGCCGCGAGCTCGCCCGGCTCGCGCGGCGTTCCCCTGCGCGCCAGGTAGTCGGGCGCCGCCACCAGGAAGCGCGGCACGACGGCCAGGCGGCGCCCGACCACGTTCGCCGTCACCGCCGCGCCCAGGCGCAGCGCGACGTCGACGCCCTCCTCGACCAGGTCGACGAAGCGGTCGTCGAGCGTGAGTTCCACCGACATATCCGGATACCGCCGCAGGAATTCCTGCACCAGCGGGTTCACCCGGAATTCGCCCAGCGCGACCGGCGCGTTGATGCGCAGCAGGCCCGCCGGCCGCTGCGCGGCGCCCTGCGCCTCGCCCACGGCGGCGTCGTACTGCTCGACGATCGCCCGCGCGTGCTCGGCGAAACGCAGGCCCTGGTCGGTGGCGACCGGCCCTTTCGTGCTGCGCTCGAGCAGCCGCACCTTCAGTTCCGCCTCGAGCTGGCTCAAGACCTTGCTGACGGTCGGTTGCGTGGTCCCGAACTCGCGCGCCACGGCGCTCAAGCTGCCGAGTTCAATGGTGCGCACCAGCCAGCGCATCGCCTTCAGGGTATCCAGGGTGGGGCTCCTCATTCCAGAATGGAATGAACTATAGTCCAATTCACCTCGTTCCCATGCAACATCGCAGAAGCTATCGTGCCGGTTCCATGTCACGAGGAGCTGCAATGCCCACTTTATCGACCCGGTCGGCCGCGCTGGCGTTCGCCGTCGCGCTGGCGTCCCCCGTCCCTTCCCATGCCGCCGACGCGGGCGGCCGCTGGGCCACCAGCTGGTACGCCAGCCCGCAACCCGCCTGGGGCGGCGAATTCATCCTGCCGACCGGCGTGCCGCCCGTGCTGGACGACCGGACACTGCGCGAGACCGTACGCATCAGCACTGGCGGCAACCGCATCAAGCTGGTGTTCTCGAACCGCTACGGGCACGCCCCGGTCGCCATCGGCCGCGTGCGGGTGGCCCTGGACGGGGTCTCCGGCGACGCGCACGCGGTGACCTTCGGCGGCCAGATGGGTGCCACCGTCGCGCCGGGCGCCCAGCTCGTCAGCGACGCCGTTGATCTGGCGGTCGCGCCGCTGGCGCGGCTGGCGGTCCTGACCTGGCTGCCGGGCCCGACCCGCATCGACAGTTTCCATTGGGGCGCGCAGCAGACGGTCGGCGTCGCCGCCGGCGACCGCACCGCGGATGCGGGCTTCGCGCCGCAATCCGTCGTCGCGGGGCGCCTGTTCCTGAGCGGCGTCCTGGTTGACGGCGCGGCCGCGCCGCACGTCGTCGTCGCCCTGGGCGATTCGATCACCGACGGCAACGGATCAGCGCCGGACCGCGACCGCCGCTGGCCCGATGCGCTGGCGCGGCGGCTGGCGCCGCACGGCATCGCGGTGGCCAATGCCGGCATCTCGGGTGCGCGCCTGCTGCGCGACGGGATGGGCGCGAGCGCGCTGGCGCGCCTGGAACAGGACGTGCTGGCCCAGCCGGGCGCGCGCGACCTGATCGTGCTGCTGGGGACCAACGACATCGGCTGGCCCGGCAGTCCGTTCGCGCCCGCCGAGGCCCCGGCCCGCCTGGACGACCTGGTGCGCGGCTACACGCAACTGGTGGTGGCGGCCCATGCGCGCGGCGTGCGCGTCATCGGCGCCACCCTGCCGCCGTTCGAAGGCGCGCTGGAAGGCACGCCCTACGCCGGCCACTACAGCGAAGCAAAGGACAGCCTGCGCCGCGCCGTGAACCGGTGGATCCGCGCGGGCGGCGCGTTCGACGCCGTCGTCGACTTCGACGCGGTGCTGCGCGATCCGCGCCATCCCGGCCGCCTGCGCCCGGACTACGATTCGGGCGACCACCTGCATCCGGGCGACGCCGGCTATGCGGCGATGGCGCAGGCGCTCGACCCGGCGCTGTTCATCCGCGCATCGCGCCTTCCACCAGCCCCTGCCCGCCCACCGGCGTCGTCTCGAACCGCTCGCCGAAGCCCACGATGAACGGCCTTGCCTGCGCGATCGCCTTCTGCACGCCCGGCAGTCCCAGCGACGCTTTGTGGCTGGCCTGGCTGTCCCAGGCCTCGGTGACCCAGATCGCGTCCGGGTCGGCGGGGTCGTGGGCGACGATGTAGCTCAGGCAGCCGGGCATGGCCTTCGTCCCTTCGAGCAGCAGGGCGACGACGTCGTCGCGCTTGCCCGGGGCGATGCGCATTTTTCCGATCAATCCGTACATGGTGGTTTCCGGTTGGGCCAGGCCCGGCAAGGGCAGTGCCGCGGCGACGCCGGCGGCGATCAGGAAGTCACGGCGGTCGATGGCGGGCATGGCGGGTGGATGGGTGAGGAAAGACACCCATCATGGCATAAGTGCAATGCCGATACAACGTCGGATGAGCGGCCAGGCGCAGGAATCGGATCCCGGCCTGCGCCGGGACGACGGTCTTGCGGCTGACGCATCAACGCATCAGCCGTAGTCCGTACAGGCCGCCCGCCATCGACCCTTCCTGCGCCACGAACTTCACTTCCAGCCGGCCACCACTTGCCTGCACCAGCGCCGCCGGCAGCGCGAAGTCGCGCGCATAGAATTCCTGCGCCTCCCCGGCCGCCAGCTCGACCTCGGCGATGCGCCGGCCGTCGACGACGATGTCGAACCGGCGCCCCGCATCCGCGCGCGCGAAGGTCAGGCGCAGCAGCTTCGCTTCCCGCTGCGGGTCGTTCAGGCGGTAGCTGAACCACTTGCGCGCATGGCGCCAGTGGCGGCCGCCGTTGATGCCCGCGTCCGCGCCCTCGCCCTGGAAGGCGTGGTCGGATTCCGGCTGCTGCTCGCCCGGCGCCACCTGGTCGATGGTGCGCGCGTCCAGCGCCAGGCGCTCGGCTTCCTTCGCCGCGTTGTGCAGCTTCATGCGCGCGTAGTCGCCGGGCGTCGATTGCTGCCAGTACAGCATGTAGCGGGCGTCGTGCAGGCGGAAGAAGGGGATGAACTGGGTAGACGATCCCGCCCCGCCCTGCACCACGCCCGGCGCCGTGAAGTTCAAGGGCTTGCCCGGCACCGGCTTGAAGCGCCGGATGAAATCGGCGCTGTCGACAACAAAAGTCGGTGCGGCTTCCAGCGGGCAGACCTGGCCGGAGGCGATGTGGCCCATGCGCGAATCGTCGGCCAGGAAGGCCAGCTTCTCGGTCGGGAACGGATTCGTCTTCGCGGCCAGCACGATCGGGCCGTGCAGCACGGCGTACCAGTTCGACTTGTCCGGCATCTGCTCCAGGCGCGTCGTCATCGGCAGGCCCACGTCGATGCGGTCGCCCTTCTTCCAGGCGCGCTCGATGCCGGCGTAGCTGCCGGGGCGGGCGTCGACCTTCACCGGCTTGCCGTTCACCCGCACCGTCATCCTGCCCGGCGCGACCCAGGCCGGATAGCGGATCTTCAGGGCGAAGCGGGCATCGCCGTCGACCGTGATGCGCGTCGCGGCGGTGTCCGGGAACGCGTTCGACTGCACGATGCGGATGCCCTTCGCGCGCCATTCCAGCGTCGAGGGGATGAACAGGTTGACGAACAACGCGTCCTTGTCTCCGTTCTGCTCGTGCGCGTAGATGAATTCGCCGTACTTCGCATGGCTCTCGATGCCCGAGCCGACGCAGCACCACATTCCCTGGTCCACCTGCGAATACACGCGGTAGTGGTTCGGGCGCATCGGCGTGAAGTAGACGAAGCCGCCCGTGCCCGGACGCTGGGAGCCGAGGATGTGGTTGTACAGCGCGCGCTCGTAGTAGTCGGCATAGGCCGCCTTGTCGGTGCGCTTGAACAGCATCGCCGTCAGCTTGAGCATATTGTAGGTGTTGCAGGTCTCGGGCCCCTCCACTTCCTCGACCATGGGGCCGAAGTCCCGCGCATCATGAAAGTGTTCCTTGACGCTGTTGCCGCCGATGGCGACCGTGCGATGGTCGACCACGGTCTGCCAGAAGAAGGCGGCGGCATCCTGCATGTCGGTGCGGCCCGCGAGCTCGCCGATGCGCTCGAAGCCGATCACCTTCGGGATCTGCGTGTTGGCGTGCAGGCCGTCCAGCTTGTCCTCGTGTTTTTCCAGGGGCTGGAGGATGGCCTGGTGCGAGAACTTCAGCGCCAGGTCCAGGTACTTCGCGTCGCCCGTCATGCCGGCGACGTCGGCCAGCACCTCGTTCATGCCGCCGTGCTCCGCCTTCAGCATCGCTGCCATCTGCTCGTCGCTCAGGCGGCTGGTCAGGCGCAGCGCCCAGTCGGACAGCGCGACCAGCATCACCTTCGCATCCCCGTTGCCGGCGTAGCGGTACGCATCGCGCAGGCCGGCGAAGATCTTGTGCAGGTTGTACCAGGGCACCCACTTGCCGTTGACGGAAAAATGGTCGGCGTGGAGCTTGCCGGCGGCGACGTCGCGCCAGGCCGCGCGGCCGCCGGGGATGCCGCCCAGGTAGCCGTCGCCGTTGGCCGCCTGCGCGCGTTTCAGCTCGGCGACGACATAGTCCAGGCGCTGCTTGACGCCGGCGTCGCCGGTGGAGGCGACCATCAGCGCCAGCGCCGACAGGTAGTGGCCGCCCATGTGGCCGTCCAGGCC
>DAMAFT010000396.1:0-4808 GCA_031995805.1 Massilia sp. | reverse complement strand
CGGCGCCTGCGCAGCGCCTGGCGCGGCGGCGGCCGCGCCACGCGCCGCCGGCCGAGGCGCTGCACACCCGCGTGATCGCCCAGGACGCCCGGCTGGACAACGACTTCAAGGTGCCATTGCCCGACATCGCCGTCGACGACCGGCCCGCGCCGCCGTTGGATGACGTCCCGGATCCGGCGGTGCCGGACGCGGAGGTGGCCGCCGGGCGCGAGCGGCTGGCGCTGCAGCGCGAGCAGGAGCGCGCCGCGCGCCGCGAGGCGGAAGACGCCGAACTGCAGGCCCGGGCGCAGGCGGACGCGCGCAGCGCGCTGGAACGTCAGGAGCGCCACCTGGCGCAGGAGGATGCGCGCCACCAGGAAGCGCTGGCGCAGCGCCAGCGCGCCGCGGAGGAGGAACGTGCGGCTCGCTTGCGCGCAGACGAGGAGCGCCTGGCGGCGCAGCAGGCAGCGCAGCAGGAGCGCCAACGCCAGGAACAGCTGGAACGGGACCGCGTGCGGCAACTTGCGGCGCAGCAAGCAGTGGACGAACAGGCGCGCCAGCAGCTGGCCGAACGGCAACGCCAGGAACAGCTGGAACGGGAACGCATGCAGCAACTGGCGGCGCAACAACGGGAGCGGCAGCGGGCCGAGGAGCAGGCGCGCCAGCAACTGGCCGAACGACAGCGCCAGGAACAGCTGGAACGGGAGCGCATGCAGCAAGTGGCCCGGCAACTGGAGCAGCAGCGGGCCGAGCAGCAGGTCCAGCAGCAGGCCGAGCAGCAGCGCCTGCAACAGCTCGAACAGGAGCGCGCGCGACAGGTCGCCGAGCGGCAGCGCGCCGAAGACGCGTTGCGCCGGCAGGCGGCCGAGCGCGAGGCGGCCCGGCAGGAGGAAAGCGCGCGCCTGGCGCGCGAGGACGCGGCGCGGCGCCAGCGCGAACGGGAGGACGAGGGTGCCGGCGGCACTCCTGCGCCCGCGACGGCCACGGCGGGCGCCGCCAACGGCAACGGTATCGGCGGCGGCAGCGGCGGCAGCGGCGGCGGCAGCGCACTGCCGCGCGGCGCCCTGGCCAGCGACCTGGCGGCGCGGGCGCGCGACCTGGTGCGCGGCATCGACATCGCCAGGCCGCTGCCGCAGGCCATGCGCCCGGCCGAGGACGCGGCCCGCGCGGCGCGGCGTGCGCTGGCCGCGGCGGCGCGCCACGACGTGCCGCTGCGCATGTACATCGACAGCGTGCGCCAGAAGATCGAGCGCAACGCCATCCTCAGCACGGCCCAGCTCGCCGCCAGCGACGTGCGTACCGACCCCGTGGTCAGCGTGGCGATCCGCAGCGACGGCAGCATCGAGGACGTCACCATCGTGCGCTCCAGCGGCCGCGCCGACGTCGACGAGGTCGTGCGCCGCCTGGTGCGCCTGAACGAGCGCTATGCGTCCTTTCCGTCCAACGTGGCCGCCAACTACGACGTGATCGAGCTGCGCCGCGTATGGCGTTTCGCCGGCGCGCTGCGCCTGATCGAGGAGATGCGCTGAGCCTGCCGGAAGCACCGCTGACCTGAGCCGGCCGTTTGATGTGCGCCAAAACCTGGATGAGTAAGCGGCTTACGCTGATCCAGATCGCCAGAGGTTGGCAGCACATTTCTACAGGCAAAATGGAAGCTTCCTTAACGCAATTTACAGCGCTGCTGCGCATCGCCGTCGTCGTCACGGTCGCGCTCTCCGTGCCCTTCGCGCTGCCCGGTTGCGCGTCCGGGATCCAGTTCCAGTCGCGCGACGAAGCCGGCACGGCCGAGCCGGCGCCGCCGACCGAACTGATCACCGAGCAGCTCATCGCATCGGAAAAGCAGCAGCACCGCGACCAGTCCGGGCAGGAGCTCGGCCGCCTGCTGGTGCCCGATCCGCCGCCGTACGCGATCGGCACCGGCGACATCCTGTCCATCGTCGTCTGGGACCATCCCGAGCTCACGGGCGGCCTGGTCACGTCCGCCGCGCCCGATCCTGTCGTCGCCGCCGTCACCGGCGCCGCCGCCGCGCCGCAGGGCTACCTGGTCGACCACCAGGGGCGCATCCAGTTTCCCTTGATCGGCCCGCTGGCGGTCGAGGGCCAGACGGAAGAGGGCGCGCGCACGCTGCTCACGACGCGGCTGGCCAGGTACATCGCGCACCCGAGCGTCACGCTGCGCGTGCAAGCCTACCGCAGCAAGCGCGTGTACATCGACGGCGAGGTCAAGTCGCCCGGGCTGCAGGCCATCAACGACATCCCCATGACGCTGGTCGAGGCGCTGAACCGCGCCGGCGGCCTGCTGCCCACGGCCGACCAGAGCCGGCTGGTGCTGGAACGCGGCCAGGAACGCTGGTTCATCAACCTGCGCGACCTGGTCCAGCGCAACATCAACCCCGGCCTCGTGATGCTGGCGCCGGGCGACGTCGTGCGCGTGCACTCGCGCGACGAGAGCAAGGTCTTCGTCTCGGGCGAGGTCGTCACGCCCAAGGCGCTGACGATGCACGACGGCCGCCTCACGCTCAACGAGGCGCTCGGCGAGAGCGGCGGCATCAGCCCGCTGAGCGGCGACGCGCGCCAGGTCTACGTGGTGCGCAAGGGCGCCGAGCGCACGCGCGTGTTCCGGCTCGATGCGCGCCTGGCCGGTTCGCTGGCCATGGCCGAGGCCTTCGAGCTGCGTCCGAAGGACATCGTGTACGTGGCGGCGACGCCATTGGCCAACTGGAACCGCAACCTGAGCCTGTTGTTCCCCGGGGCGCTGACGTCGGCCGTCTCGGCGACCAACCGGCCCTGAGCGCAGCCTGCGCCCGACCCGCGCGGACCGTCCGCATCCAAGGTCGCAGCAAGCGCCGCCCGCCGTCCATCGTCCATCTTCCAAGGCCGTCGACCGTCATTCGCCCGATTTCAGCGTCGTCACCATCGTCACCGTCATCCATCGTCACGTCGTCACCAACAGTCCGCCATCCGCACGAACCATGGAGTCCATCATGAGCAAAGCCGGCGACCCGCATCCACTGACCCCGGTCGTTTCCCGTCCGCCCATCATCGGCGTGCCGTTCGACCCGCGCGCGGTCGACGCGCCGCACGACGACCCGGCGTTCGACCTCAAGGGCTACCTGCGCACCCTGTACGAGAACCGCTGGCTAATCGGCGGCATCACCGCCTTCATCACGCTCGTGGCGGTGCTGTACGCGCTGGTGGCCAAGCCGGTGTTCGAGGCCAACCTGATGATCCACGTCGAGGAGGAAAGCCCGAACGCCTCGAAGAACATCCTGAGCGAGGCGTCGTCGCTGTTCGAGACCAAGAAGGCCGCGATCGCCGAGATGGAGCTGCTGCGCTCGCGCATGGTGGTGTCGCGCGCGGTCGACAACCTGCAGCTCTACATCGACGTGCGGCCGAAGTATTTTCCCGTGGCCGGCTTCTGGTTCGCCAACCAGAACGGCAACGCGCTGTCGCAGCCGGGCCTGTTCGGCTACGGCGGCTACGTGTGGGGCGGCGAGAAGGCCGAGGTGCCGCTGTTCGAGGTGCCGGACGCCTGGCTGGGCCGCGAGTTCACCCTGACGGCGCTGGGCAGCCAGCGCTTCCGCTTTTCCGGCGGCGGCCAGCGCATCGTGTTCGACGGCGACGTCGGCCTGCGCTACCGGGTGCCGACGCCGGACGGCGTCGTCGAGCTGAAGGTCGAGCGCATGCACGCCAATCCCGGGGCGCGCTTCCAGCTGCGCCGCATGTCGCGCCTGGCCATGATCCAGGCGATCCAGAACGCGCTCGTGATCACCGAGCAGGGCAAGCAGTCCGGCATCATCGAGGTCAAGCTGCAGGGGGCGGACGCGCGCCGCACCCACAGCGTGCTGAGCGAGATCGGGCGCGAGTACATGCGCCAGAACCTGGCGCGCAAGACCGAGGAAGCGGAAAAATCGCTGGCCTTCCTGAACCAGCAGCTGCCCGTGCTCAAGCGCCAGCTCGAGCAGGCCGAGGACCGCTACAACCAGTTCCGCAACGCCCACGGCACCGTCGACCTGCAGGAAGAGGCGCGCATGAGCCTGGCCCAGGCGGCGGCCGCGCGCACGCGCCGCATCGACCTGATCCAGAAAAAGACGGAGCTGCTGGCGCGCTTCACCGAAGACCACCCGATCGTGGCGGCGGTCAACCGCCAGCGCAAGGAGGTCGAGGCCGAGATCGAGGAAGTGAACGCGCGCATCCGCTCCCTGCCGGTGCTGGAACAGGACGAGGCGCGGCTGACGCGCGACATCAAGGTGAATACCGACCTGTACACGGCGCTGTCGAACACTGCGCAGCAGCTGCGCCTGATCTCGGTCGGGCGGGTCAGCAACGTGCGCATGGTCGATGCGCCGATCCCGCCCGAAAAGCCGATCCGGCCGAACCGTCCGCTGATCGTGGCGCTGGCCGTGGTCACCGGGCTGTTCCTTGGCACGCTGGTCGCGTTCGCGCGCAAGGCCATGATGGGCGGCATCGACGACCCGCAACAGATCGAGCGCCTGCTGCGCGCGCGCGTCGTGTACGCCACGATCCCGCACAGCAGCAACCAGGACAAGCTGGTGCGCAAATCGCGCGGCGACGGCGTCCTGCCGCTGCTGGCCCAGATCATTCCCGAGGATGCCGCCGTCGAGAGCCTGCGCAGCTTCCGCGCCGCGCTGCAGTTCTCGATGCCGCACTTCCGCAACAACATCGTGATGTTCGCCGGACCGACGCACGGCATCGGCAAGTCCTTCGTGTCCGCCAACTTCGCCGCCGTCATGGCCGCCAGCGGCAAGCGCGTGCTGCTGATCGACACCGACCTGCGCAACTGCCAGCTGCACCGTTATTTCGGCGTG
>DAMAFT010000395.1:0-4815 GCA_031995805.1 Massilia sp. | reverse complement strand
GCAGGATACCGACAGCAAGACCTTCAAGCTGGTCGACGCCATGAGCGGCCGCCTGCTCGGCCTGCGCGCCGACATGACCACCCAGGTCGCCCGCATCGACGCCCACCTGCTGAACCGCGAGACCGTCACCCGCCTGTGCTACTGCGGCAGCGTGCTGCACACCCAGCCGTCGGGCCTGCACGCCACCCGCGAGCCGCTGCAGATCGGCGCCGAGATCTACGGCCATGGCGGCCTCGAGGCCGACGCCGAGATCCAGGAACTGGCGCTCGCCTCGCTGCGCCTGGCCGGCTTCGACGAGCCGCGCCTGGACCTGTCCCACGTCGGCGTGCTGCGCGCGCTGCTGGACGACGATCCCGCCGCCCGCCGCGACGAGCAGCTGCTGTACGGCCTGCTGCGCTCGAAGGACGTCCCGGGCCTGGAAGAGGCCACGCGCGACTACGCGCCGGCGACCCGCGACGCGCTGCTGGCGCTGCCCAGCCTGTATGGCGACATCGAGGTGCTGGCCTGGGCCAAGGAGTTGCTGCCGGCCATGCCCGGCATCACGCGCGCGCTGGCGGAACTCGCCGCGTTGGCGGCCTCGGCCATTGGCCGCGCCAAGGTGGCGATCGACCTGGCCGACCTGCGCGGCTACCAGTACGAGAGCGGCGCCATGTTCGCGCTGTACGTGCCGGGGCTGCCGAACGCGGTGGCCCGGGGCGGGCGCTACGACCACGTCGGCGAAGCGTTCGGCCGCGCGCGTCCCGCGACCGGCTTCTCGCTCGACCTGCGCGAACTGGCGCGGCTGCTGCCGGTCGCCGAGCGCAAGCACTCCATTCGTGCGCCGTGGGGCAATACGCCCGAACTGCGCGAGAAAATCGCCGAGTTGCGCAAGGCCGGCGAAGTGGTGATCCAGTCCATGCCGGGTCACGACAATGTACAGGATGAGTTCGAGTGCGACCGCGTGCTCGTCCTCGAACAAGGAAATTGGATTCTCAAAAACTTAGGTTAAGTGATGTCAAATACTGCTAAGAACGTCGTTGTCATCGGCACCCAATGGGGCGATGAGGGCAAGGGTAAGATCGTCGACTGGCTGACCGACCACGCCGCCGGCGTGGTGCGTTTCCAGGGCGGCCACAATGCCGGCCACACGCTGGTCATCAAGGGCCAGAAGACCGCGCTGCAACTGATCCCGTCGGGCATCATGCGCGAAGGCGTGGCCTGCTACATCGGCAACGGCGTCGTCGTCTCGGTGCCGGACGTGATGCGCGAGATCGACAAGCTGCAGGCCGCCGGCGTCGAAGTCGCCTCGCGCCTGAAGATCTCCGAGGCCTGCCCGGTCATCCTGCCGTACCACGTCGCCATCGACAAGGCGCGCGAAGCCAAGCGCGGCGAGAACAAGATCGGCACCACCGGCAAGGGCATCGGCCCGGCCTACGAGGACAAGGTCGCGCGCCGTGCCATCCGCATCGCCGACATGCTGAACGAAACCCGCTTCGCCGAGAAGCTGCGCGAAAACCTGGAGTACCACAACTTCGTGCTGACCGGCTACCTGGGCGCCGAAGCGATCGACTTCCAGCAGACCTTCGACGATGCGATGGCGCTGGTGCCGCGCCTGCGTCCGATGGTCGGCGACGTGTCGTCGGCGCTGTACGCCGCCCACAAGGCCGGCGGCAACCTGCTGTTCGAAGGCGCCCAGGGCTCGCTGCTGGACGTCGACCACGGCACCTACCCGTTCGTCACCTCGTCGAACTGCGTGGCCGGCAATGCCGCCGCCGGTTCGGGCGTGGGTCCGGGCATGCTGCACTACATCATGGGGATCACCAAGGCCTACACGACCCGCGTGGGTTCGGGCCCGTTCCCGTCGGAACTGCCGACCGACGCCGGCGTCGGCGAGCACCTGTCGCGCGTGGGCCACGAGTTCGGCACCGTGACGGGCCGCGCCCGCCGCTGCGGCTGGTTCGACGCCGCGCTGCTGCGCCGCTCGGTACAGATCAACGGCGTGTCCGGCATGTGCCTGACCAAGCTGGACGTGCTGGACGGCATCGAGTCGCTGAAGCTGTGCACCGGCTACCAGATCGACGGCCGCGACGTCGACATCTTCCCGGTGGGCGCCGAAGAGGCGGCCGCCTGCGTGCCGGTCTACGAAGAGATGCCCGGCTGGACCGAGTCGACCGTCGGCGCCAAGTCGATGGACGAACTCCCGGCCAACGCCCGCGCCTACATCAAGCGCATCGAAGACCTGGTCGGTATCCCGGTGGACATGGTGTCGACCGGCCCGGACCGCGAAGAAACGATCGTGCTGCGCCATCCGTTCGCGGCATAAAGAAAAATAGGAATGACTGAACGATGAATACTCCTGCATCGACCGACAAGGACCTGTGGGTTTCCTGGGACGACTACAACCGCCTGGTCGAGCGCCTGGCGCTGAAGGTCTATGAATCGAACTGGAAGTTCGACATGGTGCTGTGCCTGGCGCGCGGCGGCGTGCGTCCGGGCGACGTGATCTCGCGCATCTTCGACGTGCCGCTGGCGATCCTGTCGACCAGCTCCTACCGCGAGGAAGCGGGCACCAAGCAGGGCAACCTCGACATCGCCAGGTACATGACGATGACCAAGGGCCCGCTGGCCGGCCGCATCCTGCTGGTCGACGACCTGGCCGATTCCGGCGTCACCCTGGCCAAGGTGCGCGAGCACCTGCAGGCGAACTATCCGGACGTCACCGAAGTGCGCTCGGCCGTCATCTGGGTCAAGGGCACCTCGTCGTTCGCGCCGGATTACCACATGGACGATCTGCCGCACAACCCGTGGATCCACCAGCCGTTCGAGGACTACGACGGCCTGCGTCCGCACCAGCTGTCGGCGTGGCTGAAGAAGTTCGAGAAGAACTGAGCGCGTGGCCAGCAGGCCGCCCGATAAAAAAATGGCGCCGCGAGGCGCCATTTTTGCTTCTGGGCACGGCGTCCCGTGCGGGACGACGGGTCCGGATTACTTGCCTTGCGCCTGCAGGTAGCGCACCACGGCCTTGAGCGCCGCCTCGTCCTCGATCCCCGAGAACGGCATGCGGTTGCCCGGCACGGCCTGCTGGGGATCGCGCAGGAACGCCGTCAGGCTGGCTTCGTCCCAGACGATGTTGCTGAGTTTGAGCGGGCCGGAATAGCGGAAGCCCTCGACGGTCGCGGCCTTGCGGCCGATGATGGCGTGCAGCGACGGGCCGGTGCCGTTCTCGCCCTCCTTGAACGAATGGCAGGCGGCGCAGGTCTCGAAGGTCTTGCGGCCGACGTCGTCGGCGGGTTGCGCGTGGGCGGCGCCGGCCGCGAGGGCCAGCGCGAAGACGAACTTATGCATCGATGAGTTTTCCAGGGTGCTTGACGTAGGTGGTCTTGATGGCGTCGGCCGCCATGTAGGCGATGGCGCCGACGGGACCGGTCGGGTTGTAGGCCGAGTTGTGCGGGAACAGCGAGGCGCCCATGATGAACAGGTTGTCGACGTCCCATACCTGGCCGTACTTGTTGGTCACCGAGTTGCCCGGGTTGGTGCCCATGATGGTGCCGCCCGTGTTGTGGGTGCTCTGGTAGACCGTGGCGTTCCACGATTCGCGCACGCTGGCCTTGTTCAGCCGCGCCGGGCGCATGGCCTCGGCGATCCGGTTGATGACCTCGGCCGAATGCGCGGACAGCTTCTTCTCGTTGTCCTTGTAGTCGAAGGTCATGCGCATCAGCGGCGCGCCGAGGCGGTTGCGGTAGGTGGGGTCGAGGTCGAGGTAGTTGCCGCGGTTCGGCATCACGCTGCCGGCGGCCACGATGTTCATCGTGCGGTCGTACCACTTGGCCGTCTCTTCCTTCCACTTGCTGCCCCAGCCCGGCGTGCCGGCCGGCACCGGATGCCACTGGATCGGGCGGCCGCCGTACATCGCGGTGCCGATGATCGAGCCGCCGACGAAGCCGAACGGGGCGCGGTCGAACTGCCAGTTGGCGTGGAAGTCGTCGATCAGCATGCTGCTGCCGCCGGTCGCCATGTAGGGATGGAACCGCTGGTCCTCGAAGAACAGCAGGGCGCCGGCGCCGGTCTGGTAACAGTAGTTCTTGCCGATCAGGCCCTTGCCGCTGGCCGGGTCGTAGGGCTGGCCGATGCCCGATGTCAGCATCAGGTGCACGTTGTTCAGGCCGAACGCGCACAGCACGACGATGCGGCCCGGCTGGAACGCTTCCTCGCCGGTGATGGTATCGGTGTAGGTGACGCCGGTGGCTTTCCTGCCGGACGCGTCGCGCTCGATCTTCGTGACCCAGGCATTGGTGCGCAGCGTGAACGTCGGCTGGCGCAGCGCGGCCGGGATCACCGTCATGTGGGCGCCGCCCTTGGCGTTGGCCTCGCAGCCGAAGCGCTCGCAATGGCCGCAGTACTGGCATTCGCCGAACTTGGCGCCGTCCGGATTGGTGTAGGCGCGCGAGGTGCAGGCGGTGGGGCGCGGGAACGGGTGGTAGCCGAGGCCCTTCGCCGTGGTCGCGAACAGGTCGCCGGCGTGGCCGTTGTCGATCGGCGGCAGCGGGTAGTCGCTGCCGCGCGGCGCCTCGAACGGGTTGCCGCCGGCGACGCGCTTGCCCTTCAGGTTGCCGGCCTGGCCGGAAATGCCCGCGGTCTTCTCGAACTTGTCGTAGTACTTTTCCAGCTCCGCATAGGTGACGCCCCAGTCCTGGATCGTCATGTCGGCCGGGATGTAGCCCTTGCCGTAGCGCTGCTCGTAGCGCGAGCGGATCTGGAAATCGTCGTCGGTCCAGCGCCAGGTGTGGCCGTTCCAGTGGGTGCTGGCGCCGCCCACGCCGGTGCCGACCAGGTAGG
>DAMAFT010000394.1:0-4829 GCA_031995805.1 Massilia sp. | reverse complement strand
GGCGCTTGGCGCCGAGGTCGATGCCGAGCTGGGTGAAGCACTCGGGCGAGAACACCTGCTGGCGCCGGGTGTTCAGCACGATGTCGATGCCGCCGGCGCGCACCGCCACGGCGTCGCCCAGCGCCTCGGTATACTTGCCGGCCAGGCCGTGCTGGCGCGCGTCGCGGCGCACCGCGGTGACGGTGGCCAGCACGTCGACCGGCTGGCCGGAGGCAACGCCGACCTTGCCGCCGATGCGCAGCGCCAGCCGGGCGCCGACGCCGGCATCCATGGCCAGCTGCACGGCCAGCGGATCCCAGATCATCCCCAGCGCCACGTCGCGCGCGTCGCGCTCGAGCAGCGCGCGCAGGATGAAGGTGCTGTCGCAGGCTGCGCCGCCGCCGGGATTGTCCGAGCCGTCGGCCAGCACGCGCAGGCCGGCGCCGCGGTCGGGATCGGGCGCCAGGCCGGCCGCGACGGCGTCGTCGACGGACAGCATGGCGCGCGCGCCCAGCGTGCGCAGCGCGAAGAATGCCTGCGCCAGTTGCGCGGCGATGCGTGCAGCGCGCGCGGCATGCACCGCGCCGTCCTCGAACACCACCATCACGGCGGCGCCGGTCGCTGCGGTATCGGACCAGGGAAAGCCGTGCATCAGCGAGATCGACAGCATGCCGGCCTGCGCCTCGCAGGCACGCACCTGTTCCAGCAGCGCGCGCATCGGCGCGTCGCCGGTGCCGAACAGGCCCAGCATCGGCACCTCGCGCACCAGCACGGCGGGGCGGCAGTCGCCCTGCGCCATGCGCGCCAGGATCGCGTGCAGCTCGCGGGTGCGCGCCAGGTAGTCGGTATGCGGGTATTCCTTGCAGGCGACCAGCACCGCCCCGCTGGCCGTCATCGCCGGCGTCAGGTTGCCGTGCAGGTCCAGCAGTGCGCCCACCGGCACGCCCGGTCCGACCAGCGCGCGCACGCGCGCCAGCAGGTCGCCCTCGCAGTCCGGGTAGCCGTACGCGATCATCGCGCCGTGCAGCACCAGCACCACCGCGTCCACCGGGCCGGCGGCGCGCAACCGGTCGAGCAGCTCGTCGCGCAGCGCCTCGTAGGCCGCGCGCGCGACCGGCCCGCCCGGCTGGGCCCAGGCGCACGGCCCGGCGGTGACGTCGTCGCCATGCTCGCGCGCGACGTCGAGCAGGAAGCCGTAGCCGGGGAAGTCGCGCGCCTGCGCTAGCGCGTCTTCCGAGACGCCGGGCCGGTACAGGATGCCCTCCTCGAACGCCCGCATCGTGGTCGGGATCGGCGAAAAGCTGTTGGTCTCGTGGGCCAGTGCGGCCAGGAAGATGTGCATGGCGGCGCTCCTCAGGGATGGAAACGTGCGGGGCTGATCCGGGTCGGATCGAAGCCGGCCGCCGCCAGTTGCGGGTCGGCGGCCTCGCCCAGCAGGGTCGCCGCGAAATAGCGGCCGGCGGCGGGCGCCGACTGGATCCCGTAGCCGCCCTGTGCCGCCGCCCAGAAAAAGCCGGGCAGCTTCGGGTCCTGGCCGCCCACCAGTTCGCCGTCGGCGACGAAGCTGCGCAGTCCCGCCCAGACGTGGGTGGGGCGGCGGATCTGCAGGGTCGTGAAGCGCTCGATGTTGTCGATGGCGATCGCGATGTCCAGCTCCTCGGCCTGCACGTCGTGCGGCGGGGCGGGGTCGGCATTGCACGGGGAACCCAGCAGCATGCCGGCGTCGGGCTTGATGTAGAAGGACTGGCGCACGTCCAGGAACAGCGGCCAGTGCGCGACCGCCATCCCTTCCGGCGGCGCGAAGATGAAGGCCGAGCGGCGCTTGGGCACCAGCCCGACCGGGCCGGCGCCGGCCAGGGCGCCCACGGCGTCGGCCCAGGCGCCGGCGGCGTTCACGACGACCGGCGCCTGGTAGCTGCCGTTGGTGGTATCCACCGTCCACGTGCCGCCGGCATGCCGCATGCCGGTGACGGCGGCGTCGCACACGATGCTGCTGCCGTTCTTGCGCACGGCGCGCAGGAAGCCCTGCAGCAGCGCGTCGACGTCGATGTCGGCCGCATCCTTTTCCAGCACGCCGCCGATCACGTGTTCGGGGCGCAGCACCGGCAGGAATTCCAGCGACTGGCGTGCATCCAGGCGCTCGAAGCGGGACGAGGTGGCGCGCACGGCGGCCTCGTGCTCGGCCAGTTCGGCTTCCTGGCCGGGGCCGGCGAACATGAAGGCGCCGCGCGGCGTGAGCAGCGGATGCTCGCAGAATCCCGCGGGAGGCGTGTTGAAGAAATCGATGCTGGCGCGGCTCAGCGCGCGTACCTGGGCCGGGCCGTAGCTTTCCATGAACAGCGCGGCCGAGCGGCCGGTGCTGTGGTAGCCAGGTTGCGCCTCCCGCTCCAGGACGATGACGCGGGCCTGCCGCGACAACCAGTACGCGGTCGACGCGCCGCCGATGCCCGCGCCGATGACGATGAAATCCGCCGTTTGATGACTCATACGATCCTTTGCTCGCCTGCTGCCCGGAACGGGCAATTTTTCAAAATAAGAAAATTCTTCCGTTAATGAAAGATATGCCAGGCGCACGCGCCGCGCAAGCACTTTCGTGAGGAAGACCACAAGGAAATACGGGATGTCGCGCATGCCGCGAACGCAGGCACGCCAGGTTTGACAGGACCGGAAGCGGCCCCGATAATGATTTGTATTTCTAATTCAGAAAATTTTTCAAAGGAGAGCCAGCCATGTCCACCATCCAGCGCATCCCGAGCGACCTGCCCTTCCCCTTTTCCAAGGCCGTCGAGGCCGGCGGTTTCATCTTCCTGTCGGGCCAGATCCCGCTGGGTCCGGACGGCAAGCCGGCGCACGGTCCCATCGCGGACCAGACGCGCAACGTGCTGGACCGGGTCGCGGCCACGCTGGCGCAGGCCGGCGCGCAGCTGGAAGACGTGGTGCGGGTGACCGTGTGGCTGTCCGACCTCGCGCTGTTCGGCGAATTCAACGCGGTGTACGGCGAGTATTTCAAGGCGCCGCACCTGCCGGCCAGGTCGACCGTGCGCGCGCAGCTGGCGTTCGACGTGGACGTCGAGATCGAGGTGACGGCGTACCGGGCCTGAACGACCGGCAGCCGGGGCGGCAGGACGCCGCGGCGCCCTGCCCGGGCTTACTTCCTGGCCTGCCTGCGCGCCACGGCAGGCGGCGCGGGCGGCGGCGTCTTGTCGGGCGCGGGCGCCAGCGCCAGCGCCGGCGCGGCCGTGTCGATCAGCGAGGCGTACATTTCCTCGGAATTCGGCGCGTCGGAGGTGCACACCGACAGCACCCGGCACGTGCCCTCGCCGACCGCGATGTAGGCGTGCGCCATGCCGCTGTCGAAGTAGATCGAATCGCCCTCTTCCAGGCGCACCGGCGCGTACAGGTCGGTGTACAGGTCGACGGTCCCTTCCAGCACGATGGCGAATTCCTCGCCCGGATGGCGGATCAGTTCGCCGAAGTCGGCCAGCGAACGCGTATGGATCTCGGCGATGATCGGCACCGAGCGCTTGTTCAGCAGGTCCGCGGCCGGATACAGGTGTGAATAGTTGGGCGTGTCGATCGCGTAGCCGGTGCCGCGCCGGTTGATGCTGCGGCGGCCGCTGGAGGCCGGCGCCGCCGTCTTCGCGGGCGCCGGATTGCCGCTGAACAGCTCGGAGATGTCCACCTCCAGCGCCTTGCAGATGCGCTGCAGCTTGTCGTAGCTGAGCGACATCTTGTTGTTCTCGATCTTGGAAATGGTGGACATCGGCATGCCGCTGCGCTCGCCCGCCTCGATCAGCGTCATGCCGCGTTCCTTGCGGATGCGCCGTAGCGACTCGCCCAGGCTGCCATCCCGTTCCGGCGCGCTTTCCGGTCCATCCTTGTGCGCTCTTCGCGTGGCCATATGCATCCTCATGGAGAACGTTCATTATAGTTCCCAATAGCGAAGATTGAAAACTCGTCACGATACCTTTCCAGGACGCTAAATTTTCTGGAAAGCGGCATCGGTATCCGTCCCCCGGTCCAGGGCATGCGGGTTGTCCACGCGCGGCCAGAAGTCCAGCGAACGCAGGCGGTAGGGAATGCCGGCGAAGTCGAGGTTCATCGTGCCCGGCGTGGTGACGTAGCGCACCTCGCTGGCCAGCGGCGCGAACTCGGCGTGGAAGTGCTGCGTCGATTTCACCACCACGAAGTCCTTGTCCTCGAGCGTGATGCCCAGGCCCGTGAAGGCGTCGGTGCCGTAGGTCTGGGTGCGCACCGAGGACAGCACGATGTGCAGGCCGTTGTCCGCCTCCAGCCACACGCAGGGCCCGAGGCGCTCGCGCGCGCCCAGCGCGCTCTGCGTGTGCTCGTCGACGACGGCCCGCACCAGCACGCGCACGTCCACCGGCAGGCCGGATTCCGGGCCGCACTTGCCGCCCACGCGCAGGCGCAGTTCGGCGCCGACGCCGGCGCTGCGGCAGATGTGGACGGCGCCCAGGTCCCACAGCATGCCGACCACCGCATTGCCCACGCCGCGCTCGAGCATGCGGCGCAGGATGAAGGTGCTGTCGCCGCTGGCGCCGCCGCCGGGATTGTCGGCGATGTCGGCCAGCACGACCGGGCCGCGGCTGCCGCTCGGTGCCGGGGCCAGCGCCGCGTCGACGTCCATCGCCGTCGCCCGGGTCGCATCGCGCAGTCGCCAGAATTCGGCGCCCAGCTCGTCGGCCAGCGCACGCGCCAGCGCGCGGTCGCCATCGGTCACGACCCACAGCTTGGCGCCCGCCTCCGGCACGTCGCCCCAGGGGAAGCCGTGGCCCAGCGACACCGACAGCACCTTCATCCTGCGCCGCATGCTCGAGCGCGGCGTGGGC
>DAMAFT010000393.1:0-4831 GCA_031995805.1 Massilia sp. | reverse complement strand
GGGCTGGAACAGCTCGGCGCGGATCATCAGCGCCAGCACGCCGCCGGACAGCAGCATGATGAACGAGAACCAGAGATACAGGGTGCCGATGTCCTTGTGGTTGGTGGCGAACAGCCAGCGGCGCGCGCCGTGCGGGTGGTCGTGCGCATGGTCGTGGTCGTGGCCATGCTCGTGCGACTGGTCGATGGTGCTGGAAGTCATGTCAGTTTCCTAGGTCGATCTGGTCTGCTTCACGGGCCGCGCGCGAGGCGGACGGCCCGGTCTCCTTGATGCCGGGGCGATGCTTGCGAGCACCGCGGACGACGTTCACTTGCCGCGTGCGGCCAGTACCTCGGACGGTTGCACGATATTCTCCTCGGCCTTGTTCGTCCAGTTGTTGCGCGTGTAGGTGATGACCGAGGCGATGTCGGTGTCCGACAGTTGCGGCCACGGCGGCATCGCGGTCGGGAACTTGCCGCTGTGCTTGCCGTGCAGGAGGACGGCGATCTGTTCCGCCTTCGGCCCGGTCACGACCGGCGAGCCGACCAGCGAGGCGAACGCGCTCGGCACGCCCTGGCCGCTGGCCTGGTGGCAGGCCACGCAGTTGCTGGCATAGACCTTCTCGCCCTTGGTCTTGAGTTCGTCGATGGTCCAGACCTTGTTCGGATCGTCGGCCAGCGCGGCCATCTTCTTCTGCTCGCCGGCGACCCAGGCCGAGTAATCCTCAGCGGAGACGACCTTCACGACGATCGGCATGAAGGCGTGCTCCTTGCCGCACAGTTCGACGCAGTTGCCGCGGTAGGTGCCGATCTGCTCGGCACGGAACCAGGTGTCGCGCACGAAGCCGGGGATGGCGTCCTGCTTGACGGCGAAGGCGGGAATGGTCCAGGAGTGGATCACGTCGTTGGCCGTCAGCACCAGGCGCACCTTCTTGTTCACCGGCACGACGACCGGGTTGTCGACCTCGAGCAGGTAGTTCTCGGTGCGTTTCTCGGTCGGCGCCAGGCCCGGCTCGCCCACCTGGGTGCGCGGGGTGGCCAGGTTGGACAGGAAGGAAATGCCCTCCCCCTCCCCTTTCAGGTAGTCGTAGCCCCACTTCCACTGCATGCCGGTCACCTTGATGGTGAGGTCCGGGTTCGACGTGTCCTTCATCTGGACGACGGCGTGGGTGGCCGGCAGCGCCATGCCGATCACGATCAGGAACGGGACGACGGTCCAGGCGATCTCGACGGTGGTGGATTCGTGGAAGGTGGCCGGCTTGTGGCCGAGGGACTTGCGGTGCTTGAACACCGAGTAGAACATGACGCCGAACACGCCGATGAAGATGACCAGGCAGACGATCATCATCCAGTTGTGCAGGCTGTAGATATAGGCCGCGATGCCCGTCACGGGCGCCTGCATGTTGAGCTGGTGCTCCAGCGGCCGCCCCGTGACGACAGGGTCCGCCGCCAGGGCCGGCGCCCAGGCCGATGCCGCCGCCACGAATGCGGCCACCGGCGCTTTTAATTGCTTTGCATAAGTCATGTCGTCCCCAACCACCCAAAAAAATTTTGAATTTTCTTAAACGGTCAGCAATTCCACGAACGAACCGCTGCCGCTCCGAAATCCTTGTATCCGCCGTCATCCGGGACCGTGTGGGGGCCGCGATGGCGTCGGATTTTTTGATGACTTGTGTTGCTGCAACAGTTTGACTGCACGCTGCTGGGCGCTGTTCTGCCTAAATTCTGTGCTTTTTTACGACTCCAATCGAAAAAAGTGTCATTGATTATACTGAAATGGCTAATTTTTATTCAAGGAAAATTGCTGACGCGGTGCCGCATGAAAACATTCTGCATCAGGCCTTCGGTGGAGTGCGCGGCTGGAAGCGCACGATCGCCTCGCCGGCGGCCGTCACCTTGGGCGCCGGGCGGAACGCGTGGCCGTAGATGATCTCGAACGTCAGGCCGAGCTTGCCGTCGGCGCGGCGCTGGCCTTCCAGCGCCGCCAGCACGCGCTGCCAGGCGCGGCGGCCGACCAGGCCGCGGCGGCGCGAATCGAGCGGATTGCCGCCGAAGGCGCGCACGTCGGCCAGCAGCGCCTGCGGCGTGTCGTAGGTGACGGTGATCGTTTCCATGTCCATCACGGGCGTCGTGAAACCCACTTCCACCAGCTGGTCGCCGAAGTCGTGCATGTCGACGAAGGGCAGCGTGTGCGGCGCCGCGTCCAGCGCGGCGAAGGCCGCGCGCAGTTCGCGGAAGGTGTCCGGCCCGAACGTCGAGAACATCAGCAGGCCGTCCACGCGCAGCGTGCGGCGCCACTCGGCGAACACGCGGTCCGGCTGCGGATGCCAGTGCAGCGCCAGGTTCGACCAGACCAGGTCGAGCGCGTTCTGGCCGAACGGCAGCTGGCCGAAGTCGCCGCAGACCAGGTCGATGCCGGCCTTGGCCGGCAGCAGGCGGCTGAGGAAGGAGCGCGGCGCCTGCGCCCCGCCGGCCTGCGCCAGCATGGCGGGCGCCGAATCCAGGCCCAGCACCTGGGCGGCCGGATAGCGCTTCTGCAGCTCGGCGATGTCGGCGCCGGCGCCGCAGCCGGCGTCGAGCACCTGGCGCGGCGCCGTCTTGACCAGCGCCAGGCGGTCGAACATGCGGCTGGCGATCTCGCGCCGCAGGAAATCGGACTGGGCGATGCGGGCCGGGTCGCGGAACATCTGGCGCACGCGCATCAGGTCGATGGGCGCGCTCAACTTGGAAGAGGCTTGGGGTGAAACCATGGTCAACTGCGGTCGAATGAGATAATCGCCCAGTGTACATGGTTGTCGGCGGGAGGACCCATGAACGACCTGCAATCGCTCCGGCGCCGCTGGACGGGGACGGCGCTGCGCCTGCTGCTGCCGTCCACCTGCGCGCTGTGCGGCGGCGGCTGCGACGGGGTCGTGTGCGCCGGGTGCCAGGAAGCGTACGCGGTGTCGCGGCCGCGCTGCGGCAGGTGCGCGAATCCGCTGCCGGATGAAGACGCACTGTGCGGCGCCTGCCTGGCGTCTGCGCCGCCGTTCGACGCCACCGTCGCCGCCGTCGACTACGCGGCCCCGCTCGACCACCTGGTCCTGCAGCTGAAATTCGGCGCCCGTCTGGCGCTGGCGCCCTGGTGCGCCGGCATGCTCAGGGATGCCGTGCTGGCGCGGCCCGGCCTGGCGCTGCCCGAGCTGCTGTGTCCAGTGCCGCTGGGCCCGGGCCGGCTGGTCGAGCGCGGCTTCAACCAGGCGCTGGAAATCGCCCGGCCGCTGGCCGGCGCCCTCGGCGTGCCCCTGCACCCGCGGCTGGCGGAACGCACGCTCGACACGCCGGCGCAATCCGGCGTCGCCCCGGCCGAGCGCGCCCGCAACGTGCGCGGGTCGTTCGCGGTCACAGAGCCCGACCGCGTGGCCGGCCGCCACGTCGGCGTCGTCGACGACGTCATGACGAGCGGCCACACGCTGGGCGAACTGGCCGCGACCTTCAAGCGCTTCGGCGCCGCGCGCGTGACGAACCTGGTATTCGCGCGCACGCCGCCGAATCGGTAAACTCCGGGTCCATCGCCACACCACGTAGGGTGCGCACCCCGTGCGCCCCCTGCCCGACGCAACATCATCGAGGAGAAGCACTTGTTCCACGTCGTCCTGGTCGAACCAGAAATCCCGCCCAACACGGGCAACGTCATCCGCCTGTGCGCCAACACGGGCGCGCAACTGCACCTGGTCGAGCCGCTCGGCTTCCCGCTCGACGACGCCAAGATGCGCCGCGCGGGCCTCGACTACCACGACTACGCGACCATGAAGGTGCACAAGGACTGGAACGCGTTCCTGGCCGACGCCCGGCCCGACCCGGCGCGCATGTTCGCCATGACCACGCACGGCTCGACGCCGTTCGCCGACGTGGCGTTCCGGCCGGGCGACGTGTTCGTGTTCGGCGCCGAGTCGCGCGGCCTCGATCCGGCCCTGCGCGCATCGTTCCCGCCGGCGCAGCGCATCCGCCTGCCGATGATGCCGGGCAACCGCAGCCTGAACCTGTCGAACACGGTGGCCGTGGTCGTCTACGAAGCCTGGCGCCAGAACGGCTACGCCGGCGGGGGCTGAGTTCAGCCCCCGAACTGGCGGATCCGGGCCACCAGCTTGGTGGTGGAGCGGTCGTGCGCGAAATCGATGGCGACCGCCTTGCCGCCCTGGGCAATGACTTCCTTGCCTTCGGGAATCTGGTCCATCACGTAGTCGCCGCCCTTGGCATAGATGTCGGGGCGGGCTTCCTGCACGACTTCCAGCGCCGTGTCCTCGTCGAACTCGACCACCAGGCTGACCGATTCGAGCGCGGCCAGCACGGCCATGCGGTCCAGCATCGTGTTCAGCGGGCGGTCGTCGCCCTTGCCCAGGCGCTTCACGGAAGCATCGGTATTCACGGCCACGACCAGCGAGGCGCCCAGCGCGCGCGCCTGCGCCAGGTAGGTCACGTGGCCGCGGTGCAGGATGTCGAAGACGCCGTTGGTGAGCACCACCGGCTGCGGCAGCTCCCGGATGCGGGATTGCAGGGTGGCGCGGGTACAGAGTTTTTGTTCGAAATTGGGCATGGCTCGATAAGATTGGGTCCCTGCCTGCGCAGGGACGACGTGTCAACGTTCGTGGTTCAAGGCGCCGTCTTCGGCGTATCGTCTGCCGGTTCGTCCTCCAGCATCGACAGCTCGGCCGGCTTCGCCGCGGCGCCGGCCCCGCCGGGCGCGCCACGCTCGCCCGACAGCTTGATCTGCAGGCGCAGGCCGTTGGCGGAATCGGCGTTGCGGATCGCTTCCTCGTAGCCGATCCAGCCCTTGTTGTACAGCTCGAACAGGGCCTGGTCGAAGGTGCACA
>DAMAFT010000392.1:3568-4838 GCA_031995805.1 Massilia sp. | reverse complement strand
CTTCGCGATCGTCGCCGTGTTCGTGCCGATCGCCTTCATGGACGGCATCATCGGGCGCTTCTTCCTGCAGTTCGGGATCACCGTGGCGGTGGCCGTGCTGGTGTCGCTGTTCGTCAGCTTCACGCTCGACCCGATGCTGTCCTCGGTGTGGCCCGACCCGGCCAAGGACCGTTTCAAGTACGCACCGTGGCTGGGCCGCCTGATGATGCGCGTGGACGCCGGCATCGACCGCGTGCACGACTGGTATGCGCAAGGCCTGTCGCTGTCGCTGGCCTGGCGCAAGACCACGCTGCTGCTGGCCTTCGCCCTGTTCGGCGCCAGCCTGCTGCTGGTGCCGAAGATCGGCGGCGAATTCGTGCCGCAGACCGACGACGGCTTCATCCAGCTGCGCTTCAAGACCCCGGTCGGCTCCAGCCTGCAGTACACCGACGCCAAGACGCGCCAGGTCGAGGAAGCGCTCAAGGCGTTCCCGGAAATCCAGAGCATGCAGACCAACGTCGTCACCTGGGAAGGCCGCAACGCGTCCGAGATCAACCTCAAGCTGACCGACGTGCACCAGACCCATCGCCGCTCGCAGCAGGAACTGGAAACGCTGATCCGCGACCGCCTGGCCGCCATCGCCGGCATCCAGCTGAAGGTGGGCAACCGCCCGATCTTCATCGCGATCCTGGGCAGCGACGAGGCCAAGCTGGACGCGGTGGCGCACCGCCTGATGGACAAGATGCGCGCGATCCGCGGCGTGGCCGACATCGAGTACAGCCAGGAAGGCGCGAATCCGGCCACCATCGTCAAGATCAACCGGGAGATGGCCAACGACCTGGGCCTGACCGTGCAGCAGGTCGGCGCCGCGCTGCGTCCCTTCGTCGCCGGCGACCAGACCAACCGCTGGCTGGCCCCGGACGGCCAGAACTACGAGGTCAACGTGCAGCTGCCGAAGTCGGGCCGCGAGCGCGTGGCGGACCTGGCCGACCTGTCGGTGGCGTCCAGCCGCGTCGACGCGACGGGCAACCCGATCATGGTGCCGCTGCGCCAGGTGGTGGAATTCGTGCCGTCGACCAGCCCGCAGGTGCTCAAGCGCCAGGCGCTGGAACGCCGCGTGGCCATCAACGCCGGCCTGAACGGCCGTCCGCTGGGCGACGTGATGGGCGACGTGCAGAAGGCCATGAAGGAGATCGAACTGCCGGACGGCATCCGCTTCGACGTCGGCGGCGACGCCCAGCAGATGGGCGAGACCATGGCCGGCTTCGGCGTCGCGCTGGGCATCGCCGTG
>DAMAFT010000392.1:0-3558 GCA_031995805.1 Massilia sp. | reverse complement strand
CGTGATCTTCATCTACCTGGTGCTGGCCTCGCAGTTCGGCAGCTTCCTGCAGCCGATCGCGATCATGGTGTCGCTGCCGCTGTCGCTGATCGGCGTGCTGGTGGCCCTGCTGGTCACCAAGACGACGCTGAACATCTTCTCGGTGATCGGCATCGTGATGCTGATGGGCCTCGTGACCAAGAACGCGATCCTGCTGGTCGACTTCGCCAACCAGCGGCAACGCGAAGGGAAGCCGCAGTTCGACGCCCTGATGGAAGCGGGCCAGGTGCGCCTGCGCCCGATCCTGATGACGACGCTGGCCATGATCTTCGGCATGCTGCCGATGGCGATCGGCATGGGCGAAGGCGGGGAAACGCAGGCGCCGATGGGCCGCGCCGTGATCGGCGGGGTGATCACCTCGACGCTGCTGACGCTGGTGGTGGTGCCGGTGGCCTATACCTACCTGGACAGCTTCGGCAAGCGGGCGGCGCGCTGGTTCAAGCGCGGGCACGAGGCGGATATCGACGCAGAACAGGCGGCTGCGGCAAAAGGATAGTTTGCTTCAACCCGTCGCCCCCGCGCAGGCGGGGGCCCGATTTTGCCTGGTCACCAGTGCAGTCGATCCACGGCGGTCTGGTGGAGAATCGGGACCCCTGCCTTCGCAGGGGCGACGTTCGAAGGTGCAGGCCGCCTCAAGCCGGATCGTGCTCCTGCCGCACCTCCCCGTCTTCCTCGGGCGCATCCTCCGGCGCCGCCTCGGCCTCTCCCTCCGGTCCCTTCAGCTTCGCCTCGGCCTTGCGCCGGGCCTTTTCTTCGGCCTTCTTTTTCTTCTCCAACTCGCGTTGCCGCTTCTCGTACTGGAAATTGGTCTTGGCCATGGTGTCCTCGTGTTCGTGTTCGTGATTGGGAAAAATCCTACCCCCATTATGGACCAGCAATCGTCAGGAAACTTGAGAACTAGCCACGCGGGTGATGCTGGGCATGGAGATGCTTCAAACGTTCGCGGGCGACATGGGTGTAGATCTGGGTTGTCGAGATGTCCGAATGCCCCAGGAGTAACTGCACGACGCGCAGGTCGGCGCCGTGGTTCAGCAAGTGGGTGGCGAAGGCGTGGCGCAGCGTGTGCGGCGACAGCGGGGCCGTGATGCCGGCCCGGGCCGCATGCTTCTTGATCACCACCCAGAACATCTGGCGCGTCATCGGGCCGCCGCGGCCGGTCACGAACAGGGCGTCGTCGACCTGGCCGTTCAGGATGACGCCGCGCGCTTCCTTCAGGTAGCGTTCCAGCCAGTGGCGCGCCTGCGCGCCGAACGGCACCAGGCGGGTCTTGCTGCCCTTGCCGGTAACGCGCAGCACGCCGTCGTTCAGGCCCAGCTCGACCAGCTTGAGGGCGACCAGCTCGGACACCCGCAGGCCGCTCGCATACATCAGTTCCAGCATCGTGCGCTCGCGCAGGCCCAGCGGCGTGGAAACGTCGGGCGCGGCCAGCAGGGCCTCGACCTGGGCCTCGCCCAGCGTGTGCACGAAGCGCTGCGGCTGGCGCGCCGACGGCAGGTTCAGGCAGGGATCGGCGGCGACGTGTTTCTCGCGCAGCGCCAGCTGGTAGAAGCGCTTGAGGACGGACAGGCGGCGGTTCGCCGTGCTGGGCTTGGTTTCCTCGTGGCGCTCGGAGAAATAAGCCGAGATGTCCTGCCCCTCGACGTGGTACAGGCTGGCGCGCTCGGGGCGCTTGACCTCGAGCCAGCGCGCGAACAGGCGCAGGTCGCGCCGGTACGCGTCCAGCGAATTCTTCGCCAGCCCGTGTTCCAGCCAGAGCGCGTCGCAGAACGCGTCGATCAGCTGAAGATCGACTGCTGCTGCCATGGCATGTCGGTGGCGAGCGCACCCTCGTGGCGCAGCAGCCAGCGCTTGACCCCGAGGTGGAAGCCGTGTTCGTCGTCGTGGTTGGCGAAGCCGCCCAGGCCGCCGGCCGCCGTCACGCGGTGGCAGGGAATCACCAGCGGGAACCAGTTGGCCCCGCAGGCCTGGCCGATGGCGCGCGGGTGCGATTCCAGCAGCCTGGCCAGCTGGCCGTAGGTGCGCACGCTGCCGCGCGGGATCGCCTGGATGGTATCCCAGACGCGGCGCTGGAATGCGCTGCCGAGCGCGGCCAGCGGCAGCTCGAAGCGGAAATCGGCGTCGTCGAAGTAGCGCCCGAGCTGGACGCAGGCCTGCTCGGCAGCCGCATCCTGCGGCGCTTTTTCCGCGTAGTGCGCCGGTAGATAGACCAGTTCGCGCACCGCGTCGCCGTCGCTGCGCACGCCCATGGCGCCGAACGGCGCGGCGACGATGGCGCTGAAGAGTTCGCTGCCTTGTTGTGTGCTCATCGCCGCAGTGTAAGACCCGGCGCGCATGGCCGCAAGTCCCCGCGCGCACGAGTGGCGACGGCAAAAAAAAACGCACCGTGAAAGGTGCGTTTCGAATTTGGTCACGTTTCCGGCCACTCGGTCAATGCCGGCGGCATCTGTAAAACGTGTGTCTCCTCCAAAATTTTTGTCCGGTAATAATTACCGTTTTCTTCTTCCTCTCCCCAATACAGCATTCGGTTCGCTCTGAAACGCACCATCGTGGTGCTCGAGGTGCTTCATCATAACGCATCCGAATAAGAAAAGCGTAGTTTTTTATATACATTCACGAAATATATTTCAGCTATACACCAAACGAGGGAGCCACAAAGAAATCGCGGGAACGTAAGTAATTAACAACAGGAAGCCGATCATCGTCAGCAGCCATGGCATGACGGCGACCGTCAGTTCGGAGATGCCCATCTTGGTGATGCCGGACGCCACATACAGGTTCAGGCCCACCGGCGGATGGCACATGCCGACTTCCATGTTGACGACGATCAGGATACCGAAGTGCACCGGATCGATGCCCAGCTTGACGGCGACCGGGAACAGGATGGGGGCCATGATCAGCACGATCGACGAAGGCTCCATCACGTTACCCGCCAGCAGCAGCAGGATATTGACCACCAACAAGAAACCGATCGGTCCCAGGCCCTGGCCGGTCAGCCAGCTCGCCATCGTCTGCGGCACGTTTTCGCTGGTCATCAGGAACGAGAACAGCACGGCATTGGTGATGATGTACAGGAGCATGGCCGACATCGCGGCGGAATCCAGCAGCACCTTGCCGACCTGCTTGAGCTTCAGGTCCTTGTAGACCCAGACCGCGATGACGAAGGCGTACACGGCGGCCATGGCGGCGGCCTCGGTCGGCGTGAAGATGCCGCTGTAGATGCCGCCCATGACGATCACGATCAGGATCAGGCCCCAGGCGCTCTTGCGGAACGCGGTCCAGCGCTCGCCCCAGGTGGCGCGCGGCAGACGCGGGTAGTTGTGCTTTCGCGCCAGCACCCAGGTGGTCAGGCCGAGCAGGAAGGCCAGCATCAGGCCGGGAATCACGCCGGCCATGAACAGCTGCCCGACCGAGGTGTTGGTCGTGACCGAGTACATGACCATCACGATCGACGGCGGGATCAGGATGCCGAGCGCGCCCGAGGTGGTGATGACGCCGGCGCCGAAGCGCTTCGGGAAGCCC
>DAMAFT010000391.1:0-4846 GCA_031995805.1 Massilia sp. | reverse complement strand
GGCGAATTGAATTCGCGGATGTCGGCGCCGCCCGAGAAGGCCTTGCCGGCGCCGGCGATGACGATCGCGCGCACGGCGGGATCGGCGGCGGCGCGCTGCAGGCCCTCGACCGCGGCGCTGCGCGTGGCGAGGCCTAGGCCGTTGACGGGCGGGTTGTGCAGCGTGATGACGGCGACGTCGTCCTGGACCTGGTAGTCGGCGCTCATGGGTCTCCTCTTGTCGGTGTTGGGGCTGCGGCAACTATAACCGATGGAGCGAACGACCGTGTCATTCCCGCCGCCGTCATGCGGACGGCAGGCGATATCCCCCGAACTGCTCGCGCAGCCGGTTCTTCTGGATCTTCCCCGTCGCCCCGGTCGGCAGCGCTTCCACGAACACGACGTCGTCCGGCATCCAGAAGCGCGCCACCTTCCCCTCGAAGAAGCGCAGCAGTTCCTCGCGCCCCAGCGCCATGCCCGGACGGCGCTGCACCAGCAGCAGCGGGCGCTCGTCCCACTTCGGGTGGGCCACGCCGATGCACGCCGCCTGCAGCACCGCCGGGTGCGCCATGGCGATGTTTTCCAGGTCGATCGAGCCGATCCACTCGCCGCCCGACTTGATCACGTCCTTGCTGCGGTCGGTCACCTGCATGAAGCCGTCGGCGTCGATGGTGGCCACGTCGCCGGTGGGGAACCAGCCGTCCTGCAGGATGTCGCCCTCGTCGCGGAAATAGCGCGCGGCGATCCACGGTCCCCTGACCAGCAGGTGCCCGGCCGTGCGGCCGTCCCAGGGCAGTTCGGCGCCGGCGTCGTCGACGATCTTCATGTCGACGCCGAAGACGGCGTGGCCCTGCTTGCGCAGCAGCGCGCGCTGTTCCTGCGGCGGCAGGCTGCCGTGCCGCGCCAGCAGGCCGCCGGTGGTGCCCAGCGGCGACATCTCCGTCATGCCCCAGCCGTGGATCACCTGCACGTCCAGGGTGTCGATCAGCGTATCCATCAGCGCCGGCGGGCAGGCGGCGCCGCCGATCACGGTGCGCCGGAACGTGGAAAAGCGCAGGCCATGCTGCAGCACATGGTCGACCAGGCCGCGCCAGACGGTGGGCACGCCGGCCGAGAAGGTGACGCCCTCGGCCTCGAACAGTTCGTACAGCGACCTGCCGTCCAGCGCCGCGCCGGGCAGCACGAGGCGCGCGCCCGTCAGCGGCGCCGAATACGGCAGGCCCCAGGCGTTCACGTGGAACATCGGCACCACGGGCAGCACGGTGTCGAGGGCGCCCACGTTCAGGACGTTCGGCAGCGCCGACGCGTAGGCATGCAGCACCGTCGAGCGGTGCGAGTAGAGCACGCCCTTCGGGTTGCCGGTCGTGCCGGACGTGTAGCACAGCGCGGCCGCCGCGTCCTCGTCGAACGCCGGCCACGCGTAGTCGTCGGACGCGCAATCGAGCAGGTCTTCGTAGCACAGCAGGTTCGGGACCGCGGCGCCGTCCGGCATGTGGGCGCGGTCGGTCATCAGCACGAACGCCTTCACCGCCGGGCAGTGCGGCGCGATCGCTTCCACCAGCGCCAGGAACGTGAGGTCGAAGCACAGGATGCGGTCCTGCGCGTGGTTCACGATATAGGCGATCTGCTCCGGATGCAGGCGCGGATTGATGGTGTGCAGGACGGCGCCCGAGCCCGACACGGCGTAATACAGTTCCAGGTGGCGGTAGCCGTTCCACGCCAGTGTGCCGACGCGTTCGCCCATCGCGACGCCGCGCCCGGCCAGTGCCCGCGCCAGGCGGCGCGCACGGCGCTCGCAGTCGCGGTAGGTGTAGCGGTGCAGCGTGTCCTGCAGGTCCGGTTCGATGCGGCGCGACACGACCTCGGTGGCGCCGTAGTGGCGCGCCGCGAACCGCAGGATGCTCGCGATCGCCAGCGGCTGGTCCATCATCTGCCCTGGCAGCGGGCTGTGCGGGAAAGTCTCCATCGTGTCTCCTGTCGGGCCGGCAAGGGCGAACGGCCCAGTGTCGGACGCCGCCGGGAACGCCGTCAACGATATTCGATGCTGCGATGCACCACAAAAAACGGCGGCCACCGTCAAAGGTTACCGAATGTAACGCGGATGGGAACGCACGTCCGCCGCGCCATAGAATCCGCGCAGCTGGGGTAGAATCCCGACATTCCTGCAACCACCGTGACTGGAACGACCATCCGTACTGCCGACGACCTGCCGTTCGACAACTCTTTCGCCGGACTGCCGCCCGCCTTCTACACGCACCTGCGCCCGACGCCCATGCCCGCGCCGCACTTCGTCGCGGGCAGCGCGGGCGCGGCGGCGCTGGTCGGGCTCGAACTGGCCGACCTGGCGCGGCCGGACTTCGTCGCGGCCTTCACCGGCAACCAGGTGCCGGCGCGCGCCAGGCCGCTGGCCGCCGTGTATTCCGGCCACCAGTTCGGCAACTGGGCCGGCCAGCTGGGCGACGGCCGCGCGATCCTGCTCGGCGAGATCCTTACCGCCGCCGGCCCGGTCGAACTGCAGTTGAAGGGCGCCGGCATGACGCCGTATTCGCGCATGGGCGACGGTCGCGCCGTGCTGCGCTCGTCGATCCGCGAATTCCTGTGCTCGGAAGCGATGGCGGCGCTGGGCATCCCGACGACGCGCGCGCTGATGGTCACCGGTTCGCCCCAGCGCGTGATGCGCGAGAACGTCGAGACGGCCGCCGTCGTCACGCGCATGGCGCCCAGCTTCGTGCGCTTCGGGTCGTTCGAGCACTGGCACTACCGCAACAAGCACGACGAACTGAAGATCCTGGCCGACTACGTCATCGACCATTTTTATCCGGAACTGGCCGGCGCCGAGGCGCCCTACCTCGCCCTGCTGCGCGAGGTCACGGTGCGCACGGCGCGCCTGATCGCGCAGTGGCAGGCGGTGGGCTTCATGCACGGCGTGATGAACACCGACAATATGTCGATCCTGGGCCTGACGCTGGACTACGGTCCGTTCGGCTTCATGGAAGCCTTCGACGTCGACCACATCTGCAACCACACCGACCAGGGCGGCCGCTATGCGTACGGCAACCAGGTGCCGGTCGGCCACTGGAACTGCTATGCGCTGGCCAATGCCCTGCTGCCGCTGATCCGCGACACCGCGGCCGCCGAGGAAGCGCTGGACGCCTATATCGACGCCTACGGCGACGCGTTCGACGGGCTGCTGCACGCCAAGCTCGGCCTGGAAGGCCGGCGGGAGGACGACCGCGCGCTGTTCGACGACATGTTCGGCGTCATGCAGCAGAACCGGGTCGACTTCACGCTGTTCTTCCGCCGCCTGGGCGAGCTGCGGCGCGACGTGCCCGAGGCCGGGCGCGACGCCGCCGACGCGCCGCTGCGCGACCTGTTCCTCGACCGCGCCGCCTTCGACGCCTGGGCCGTGCGCTACCGCGCGCGCCTGGGCCACGAAGCCGCCGGCGACGAGGAGCGCAGGCTTGCCATGCACAAGGTCAACCCCAAATACATCCTGCGCAACTATCTGGCGCAAGTGGCGATCGAACGGGCGCAACAGGGCGACTTCACGGAAGTGCAGCGCCTGCTGGCCGTGCTGGAAAAGCCGTTCGACGAACAGCCGGAACACGCATCCTACGCGGCCCTGCCGCCGGACTGGGCAACCCACCTCGAGGTGAGCTGCTCTTCCTGATCAACCTGCAAGCAAGCGAGACACCATGACCGACAAAGTCACGAAAACCGACGCCGAATGGCGCGCCCGGCTCGACCCGATGGAATACCAGGTCACCCGCCACGCGGCCACCGAACGCGCCTTCACGGGCAAGTTCTGGGACCACCACGAGCACGGCATCTACCACTGCGTCTGCTGCGACACCCCGCTGTTCGAATCCGACGCCAAGTTCGATTCCGGCTGCGGCTGGCCCAGCTATTTCCGCGCGCTCGATCCGGCCAACGTGATCGAGAAGGTCGACCGCAGCCACGGCATGGTGCGTACCGAAATCATCTGCGCCGTGTGCGACGCCCACCTGGGCCACGTATTCCCGGACGGCCCGCCGCCGACCGGCCTGCGCTACTGCATCAACTCGGCGTCCCTGCGCTTCGAACCGGTCTGAAGGACGTTCCATGAAACTGTTGTTCGACCTGTTCCCGGTCCTCCTGTTCTTCGCCGTCTACAAGATCGGCAATGGCCACCAGGAAGCCGCGCACGCGCTCGCCATGCAAACCATGGGCGGCATCGTCTCCGGCGGCCGGCTCGCGCCCGAGCAGGCGCCGATCATGCTGGCCACGGCGGTCGCCATCGTCGCCACGGTGCTGCAGATCATCTACCTGCGCGCACGCAAGCGTCCCATCGACGGCGCGCTGTGGCTGTCGCTGGGCGTCATCGTCGTGATGGGCGGCGCCACGATCTATTTCCACGACGAGAACTTCATCAAGTGGAAGCCGACGATCCTGTACTGGGCGTTCGCCGCGGCGCTGGTAGTGGCCCAGTTCGGCTTCCGCCAGAACCTGATGCGCAAGCTGATGGAAAAGCAGATCAGGCTGCCCGACGAGGTCTGGGCGAGGGTCGGCTTCGCCTGGATGGCCTTCTTCGCCGTCATCGGCGTGCTGAACCTGTTCATGGCCTTCGTCGTGTTCAAGGGCGACACCAGCGCCTGGGTCAACTTCAAGGTATTCGGCATCACCGGCATCTTCTTCGTGTTCTTCCTCGTGCAGGCCCTGATGCTGTCGAAACACATGCAGGAGGAAGACGCATGAGCATGAGCACGAACAACATGAAAGACACCCGCGTCGAACGCATCCGCCAGGCCCTGCAGGGCGCGCTGGCCCCCACCCTGCTCGAGATCATCGACGACTCGCACCTGCACGCCGGCCATGCCGGCGCGGCCTCC
>DAMAFT010000390.1:0-4858 GCA_031995805.1 Massilia sp. | reverse complement strand
AATGGATGGCGCTGCCGATCGTGGCGAAAGTCATCGAGGGCCAGGGCCGCCTGCAGGAAGTCATGCTGGGCTATTCGGACTCGAACAAGGACGGCGGCTTCCTCACCTCGAACTGGGAGCTGTACCAGGCCGAGCTCAAGCTGGTGCAGGTGTTCGCCGAGGCGCAGGTCAAGCTGCGCCTGTTCCACGGCCGCGGCGGCACGGTCGGCCGCGGCGGCGGCCCGAGCTACGACGCCATCCTGGCCCAGCCGCCGGGCACCGTGAACGGCCAGATCCGCCTGACCGAACAGGGCGAGATCATCTCCTCGAAGTTCAGCAATCCGGAGATCGGCCGGCGCAACCTGGAACTGCTGGTGGCGGCGACGCTCGAAGCGGGCCTGATGCCGCACGGCGCCGACGCCGCCCGGGTCGAGCGCCTGCAGCGCTACGAGGCCGTGATGGCGGACCTGTCGCAGCGCGCCTACACGGCCTACCGCGACCTGGTGTACGAAACCCCGGGCTTCACCGACTACTTCTTCGCCGCCACGCCGATCGCCGAGATCGCCGAACTGAACCTCGGTTCGCGCCCGGCCTCGCGCAAGTCGACGCGCCGCATCGAGGACCTGCGCGCCATCCCGTGGGGCTTCTCGTGGGGCCAGTGCCGCCTGCTGCTGACGGGCTGGTACGGCGTCGGCACGGCCGTCGCCGGCTGGCTCGCCGACGGCGGCGAATTGGCCCTGCTGCAGGAAATGGGCCGCGAATGGCCATTCTTCGCCACGCTGCTGTCGAACATGGACATGGTGATGGCCAAGACCGACCTGCCGATCGCCTCGCGCTATGCCGAACTGGTGCCGGACGCCGGACTGCGCGAGCGCATCTTCAAGCGCATCGCGGCCGAGCACGCGCAGACGCTGCATTGCCTGGAACAGGTCACGGGCCACACCGACCGCCTGGTGAACAACCCGCTGCTGGCGCGCTCGATCCAGAACCGGGTCGCCTACATCGACCCGCTGAACCACCTGCAGGTGGAACTGATCCAGCGCCACCGCGCGCTGTCCGGCGACCCCGACAAGGTCGACGAACGGGTGCACCGCGGCATCCACCTGTCGATCAACGGGGTCGCCGCCGGCCTGCGCAACACCGGCTGACCGGCGTCCCGGCACACACGCCCCTCCCGGCTTGAACCAGGCCGGGCAGCGCCGGCGTTCCGTGGCAATCCCCGCCGCGGAACGCCGGTGTTTTTCTTTCCATCTCCCTCTTCCTGCGACCAGCACCGCGTCGCGCGCCTGCATCGGCTTCTTCGATTTTGCTTGACGGAAACCTTTGCCGGTGGGAGCATCTCGAAAAACACATGTTGTTACTTGAATCCCATATTTTGGGACAATACGAAAACAGCAAGGAGACGGCAATGGACACGCATGCGGGACAGCAGGCCGGCGCGGGCAAGGCCCCGTGCTCCGGCCATGCCGTCCACTGAACGCCTCCGGACGCGACCGTTTCCCCGTTCCCGGGACGACGCCGGGTTCACGCTCGCCACCACACCGCCCGCCCGCAGGCGCGGCGCCCGCCATTCACTGTTGTCAGAAGGGTTGTCATGTTTTCGTTCGCTCACCTCAGCATCGGCAAACGGCTTGCCGCCGGTTTTTCACTCATCATGGCGCTCTCGGCGCTGGCGACGGTCTACGGCATCGTGCAGCTCGGGGCCACCGTCGACGAGACCTCGGCGCTGCTGGCGCAGCCGATCGCCAAGGAACGGCTGATTTCCGACTGGTACGCCGACCTGTTTGCCGCGATCCGCCGCACCGCCGCCATCGCGAAGAGTTCCGATCCGTCGCTGGGCCCGTATTTCAAGGACGACATCGTGCTCACCACGGAACGTACCGCCGTGGTCGTCAAGAAACTCACGCCGATGATCGAAGCCGGTGAGGAAAAAGCGCTGTGGGACCGCATCCTGACGCTGCGCCAGCGCTACCTGGCGGCGCGCGACGCCACCACCAAGGCCAAGATGAGTGGCGACCTGGACCGGGCAACCCGCCTGCTGAACGACGAATTCACGCCGACCGCCAGGGCCTACGAAGGCGCGGTGCGCGACCTCGTGTCCATGCAGCAGGCGCACGTCGATGCCGCCTCGCAGCGCATCCAGGACGACGCCCGCCATGGCCGGATGGTGATGACGGCCCTGACCGCGTGTGCACTGGCGCTGGGCGCGGCCAGCGCGATCATGCTGGCGCGCGGCATCGTGCAACCGATCCGCGCGGCGGTGGAAGTGGCCGAAACCGTCGCCGCGGGCGATCTCACGGGCCGTTTCGCCGCGACCACGCGGGACGAGACCGGCACCCTGCTGCGCGCGCTGCGCGAGATGAACGACAACCTGGTCAAGATCGTCGGCGAGGTACGCGGCGGCACCACGTCGATCCACGACGCGGCCGGCGAGATCGCGACCGGCAACCTCGACCTGTCGTCGCGTACCGAGCAGCAGGCCGCGGCGCTGGAACAAACCGCGGCCTCGATGGCGCACCTGATCGATACCGTGCGGCGCAACGCGCAGCATGCGCGCCAGGCCAACCAGCTGGCGCTGACGGCGTCCGGCGTCGCCGCGGATGCCGGCGCGGTCGTGGCGCAGGTCATACAAACGATGGGCTCGATCGACACGGCCTCGCAAAAGATCGTCGACATCATCGGCGTGATCGACGGGATCGCGTTCCAGACCAATATCCTGGCGCTGAATGCCGCCGTGGAAGCGGCGCGCGCCGGCGAGCAGGGACGCGGTTTCGCCGTGGTGGCGGGCGAGGTGCGCACGCTGGCGCATCGCTCGGCGGCCGCGGCGAAGGAAATCAAGGGGCTGATCGACGATTCCGTGAACGAGGTCCATGCCGGCACGCGCCTGGTCGACCAGGCGGGCACCACGATGCAACAGGTGGTGGAATCGATCCGCCGCGTGAACGACATCATGACCGAGATTTCCGCCGCCAGCGCGGAACAGACGACAGGCATCGAACAGGTCAACGAGGCCATCGGCCACATGGACCGGAGCACGCAGCAGAACGCGGCCCTGGTCGAGCAGGCCGCCGCCGCCGCCGGCGCGCTGCAGGAGCAGGCCAGCCGCCTGTCGCAGGTGGTGGGGGTCTTCACCCTCGCGCAGGGACAGGCGCGCGGCGCGCTCACCGGCGCGGTCACCGGCGCAGTCGCCGGCGCAGTCGCCGGTGCCACCGCGCACCAGGGCGCGCCACGCTTGCCGCTTGCCGGCCGGTGAGGATCAGCGCTTCCCGGCCGCCAGCTCCGGGAAGTCCGCGTCGATGCGCGCGACGACCTGCTGCGCCGCGTCCGCATACTTCTGGTAGCGCTCGACATGCTGCGGGTGCGCGAACACGCCGCCGGCCAGGCGGCGGCCCTTCGGCGAGGCCAGCACGCGGTACTGGTCGGGCGTGCCGCCGTCGGTCAGTGCATCGTCGAGGTAGTCGAGCAGCTTGTCCTGGCTCGTTTTCCAGCCGCGCTCCGAATACTGGATCTGCGGCAGCAGGTTCTGGTACAGGTTGATGATCCCGTTCAGCAGTTCCGGATCCTCGATGTTGGCCAGCTTGCCGCTCATCAGGAAACCCTCGTAGCGGCTCTTGATCGGAATGAAATACCAGTTCGAGTGCAGCTTGAGCCAGGCATCGTCGAAACGCTTGCCGTCCGGCCCGCCCTGCGGGTCGAGGCCGGCGACATAGCGCGAATTCGCGTTGAATTCCTGGTAGGCGTTTTTCATTTCGCCCAGTGTCACGATGTCGCGCCGCAGGTCCGTCTTCAGGCCGGCGAGGAACGTTTTTACCTCGTCCTGCTTGTGCCTGTGGTCGCTCAAGCCATGCAGCCAGATGCTGAACCACACCGCGAACACGATGGTCGCGACTTCGACGGCAATGTCCTGCAACCGGTGGCCCCAGCCATGTTCCTTTGCGCCGATGAGTTGAATCACCTTCTTGCCGTGCTTTGCGACTTCCAGCTCTGCCATGTCCGTTCCAGCCGAATGATTGACGTGAAATCAGGATAGCATGCAATTTTGTCAAATTGCAATTTCAAAAATGGCACTCAACGCCGCACCGACACCCCGAACGCCAGGCTCAGGTCCGGCGTCCTGCGGTTCAACCCATGCGCCAGCGAAGCGTCGAGCTGGACGTCCTGGGACAGCCGGTAGGTGAAACCGCCGTCCAGCACCGCCTGCGTGCCGCCGTGCCCTGCGCGCGCCACCTGCGGCGCCGCCACTTCCACGAACCCCTGCCAGCGCTCCGACAATTCCTTGCCGAGCGAAAGCGCCAGGAAGCCGTAGCGGTAGCGCGCCCCGCGCTCGTCGTTGTCGGTGCCCACGCCCGGCATCGCCTGCACGCTCCAGCCGCCGCCGAGATCCCAGCCCGCCGGCAGGTAGACGGCCGGGCGCGCGCCGCGGCCGCGCAGTTGACGGCTGCCGCTGGGCAGGTCGACCTCGCCCAGCAGCGCCAGCGCCGGCCGCATGCCCTGCTGCTCCGCCAGGCGCCACTTGAACCCGAGCGCGGTATCGGCATAGCCGACCGTGGTCGTGCGGGCGCCGGTGGCCGGATCGACGTCGTGGATCACGTCGCGTCCGTCCGTCTCCAGGCGCAGCTCGAGCGCATCGCCCACGCCGAGGCGCAGCAGCGCCGGCGTGGAAAGGGTGCGTTCATGCACGTCGTCGCTGCGCCGGCGGTCCCATTGCAGGCTGGCCTCGAGCTGCAGGCGGCCCTTGCCGACCACGTCGGGCGGGTTGGCGAAGCCCGGGCGGTCCGGGCTGATGGCGTCGTCGCCGGACGCGGCATGGGACGGCGCCGCCGCGCACAGGGCGAACAGGGTGAGGAAGGAAAGAGTGGGAATGCGCATGGCGCCAGTA
>DAMAFT010000389.1:0-4862 GCA_031995805.1 Massilia sp. | reverse complement strand
TCGAACAGCATCAGGCCGATGCCCAGCGTGACCATCAGGCGGGTCAGGTCCTGGTCGCGGATGACGAGGAAGCTGGCGACGAAGCCGACGATGCCCGCCACCACGGCGGCGGCGAACAGGCCCGACACCGGCTCGCCCCAGCCGTGCACCGACAGCAGCCCGGCGGTATAGGCGCCCAGGCCGAAGAAGGCGGCGTGGCCGAGCGAGACGATGCCGGCATAGCCGAGGATCAGGTCGAGCGACAGCGCGAACAGGCCGACGATCATGATCTGGCTGACCAGCACCAGGTGGTTCGGGAACAGGAAGTAGGATGCGACCGGCAGCAGCCAGAACGCGATCTCGAGCGGCTTCCAGCGGTCGTTGGGCAGGCGCATGGGAGTCTTCATGGCGGCTTTCGGCGCGGTGGCGGGTTGGGTGGACGGCTTGGCCGCGGAATTCGACAGGACGCTCATGCCTTCCTCCGCACCAGGCCGGCCGGGAACAGGATCAGCAGCACCACCATCAGCGTGTAGATGACGAAGGCGCCCACTTCCGGCACGTAGTACTTGCCGGCGACGTCGAACACGCCGAGGATCAGGGCGGCGATCAGGGGCCCCTTGATGGAACCGGCGCCGCCGACGGCGACCACCAGCAGGAAGTAGACCATGTACTTGACCGGAAAGCTCGGGTCCAGGCCCAGCACGTCGATGCCCAGGCCGCCGCCCAGGCCGGCCAGGCCGGAGCCGAGCGCGAAGGTCAGGCTGAACACGCGGCTGACGTTGATGCCCAGGCCCTCGGCCGCGGTCTGGTTGTCGACCGCGGCGCGGATGCGCGCGCCGAAGCGGGTGCGCTCGATCAGCAGCACCAGCGCGGCCGTCACCAGCACCACCACGCCGATCAGGAACAGGCGGTACACGCCCAGGTCCAGGCCCAGCACGTGCACCTGGCCGCGCAGCCAGTCGGGCAGGTTGACCGGCTGCTGGGTCGGGCCGAACAGCCAGGTCGTGCCGGCCACCGCCATGAAGGTCAGGCCGATCGAGAACAGCACCTGGTCGAGGTGGCTGGCCTTGTACAGCCGGCGGTACAGGGTGCGCTCGAGCACCAGGCCGACCAGGGCCGCGGCGATGAAGGCCAGCGGCAGCGTGGCCAGGAACGGCAGGCCGAGGCGGCTCAACAGCGTCACGCAGACGTAGCCGCCGATCATGGCGAAGGCGCCGTGGGCCAGGTTAATGAAGTTCATCATGCCCATCGTGACCGAAAGGCCGACGCTAATCAGGAACAACAGGCTGCCGTAGGCGATCCCGTCGAACAGCACGCCGATCATGTTGCCCATCATGGCTGCCTCCCGCGTTCCAGTTCTTGCTTGTCCATGCTTGTCTCCTGCTTCTCTTCTTGATGTTTGCAGCTAGCGGCCGGCGCTTCAGATGCGCTCGATGACCATCGCGATGCCCTGCCCGACCCCGATGCACATCGTGCACAGCGCGTACCTGCCGCCGTTGCGCTGCAGCTGGTACATCGCGGTGGTCACGAGGCGCGCGCCGCTCATGCCGAGCGGATGGCCCAGCGCGATCGCGCCGCCGTACGGATTCACGCGCGGGTCGTCGTCGGCCACGCCCAATTCACGCAGCACGGCCAGGCCCTGCGAGGCGAACGCCTCGTTCAGTTCGATGACGTCCATCTGGCCGATGTCCATGCCGAGCCGCGCCAGCAGCTTCTGCACGGCCGGCGCCGGGCCGATGCCCATCACGCGCGGCGCCACGCCGGCCGTGGCCATGCCGAGGATGCGCGCGCGCGGCGCCAGGCCGTGCCGGCGCGCGCCCTCGGCGCTGGCCAGCAGCAGCGCGCAGGCGCCGTCGTTCACGCCCGAGGCATTGCCGGCGGTGACGCTGCCTTCCGCATGCACCACGCCCTTGAGTTTCGCCAGCGCTTCCAGGCTGGTCTCGCGCGGGTGCTCGTCCCGGTCGAACACGACCGGCTCGGCGCCGCGTTTTGCCGGCGGCAGCGTCACCGCCACGATCTCGTCGGCGAACAGGCCCTCGCGCTGGGCACGCGCGGCTTTCTGCTGGCTGGCCAGCGCGAAGCGGTCCTGGTCGGCGCGCGCCACCTTGAAGTCGACGGCGACGTTCTCCGCCGTTTCCGGCATCGCGTCGGTGCCGTACAGTTCCTTCATGCGCTTGTTGGGGAAGCGCCAGCCGATGGTGGTGTCGTAGATCTCGGCCTTGCGCGAGAACGGCGAGTCCGCCTTGCCCATCACGAACGGTGCGCGCGTCATCGACTCGACGCCGCCGGCGAGCATCAGTTCCGCCTCGCCGCTGGCGATGGCGCGCGCGGCGATGCCCACCGCATCCATCCCCGAGCCGCACAGGCGGTTGACGGTGGTGCCGGGCACCTCCTGCGGCAGGCCGGCCAGCAAGGAGGCCATGCGGGCGACGTTGCGGTTGTCCTCGCCGGCCTGGTTGGCGCAGCCGTACACCACGTCGTCCACCGCGCTCCAGTCGACGCCGGGATGGCGGCGCACCAGTTCGCGCAGCGGGATGGCGCCGAGGTCGTCGGCGCGCACGTCCTTCAGCGCGCCGCCGTAGCGCCCGATCGGGGTGCGGACGGCGTCGCAGATATACACATCGTTCATGCTTGCTCCTTGTTCGTTGGCGGCAGCAGCCGCACGCCGGTCACGGCCTGCAGCGCCTCGAAGTCCACGCCCGGTGCCAGCTCGCGCACGGCCAGGCCCTGCGGCGTGACATCGAGCACGGCCAGGTCCGTGTAGATGCGGTTGACGCACGCCACCCCGGTCAGCGGGTAGGTGCAACGTTCCACGATCTTGCTGTCTCCCTGCTTGGTGACGTGGTCCATCATCACGAACACCTGCTTGGCGCCGATGGCCAGGTCCATCGCGCCGCCCACGGCAGGGATGGCGTCCGGCGCGCCGGTATGCCAGTTGGCCAGGTCGCCCTGCGCCGATACCTGGAACGCGCCCAGCACGCAGACGTCGAGGTGCCCGCCGCGCATCATCGCGAACGAGTCGCCGTGGTGGAAGAAGGAGCCGCCGGTCAGCAGCGTCACCGGCTGCTTGCCGGCGTTGATCAGGTCGTCGTCTTCTTCCCCGGGTTCCGGCGCCGGGCCCATGCCCAGTACGCCGTTCTCGCTGTGCAGGAAGACCTCGCGGTCGACCGGCAGGTAGTTGGCCACCTTGGTCGGCAGGCCGATGCCGAGGTTGACGTAGGCGCCTTCGTGGATATCCTGCGCCACGCGCGCGGCGATCTGGTCGCGGCTGTAGCCGCGTACCGGTTGGTCGATGCTCATGCTGCCTCCTGGACGACGCGCTGGACGAAGATGCCCGGGGTGACGATCGCTTCCGGATCGAGCTCGCCGAGCGGCACGATCTGCGTTACCTGGGCGATGGTGACCTTGGCGGCCATGGCCATGATCGGGCCGAAGTTGCGCGCCGTCTTGCGGTACACGAGGTTGCCCCAGCGGTCGCCGCGCAGCGCCTTGACCAGCGCGAAATCGGCGTGGATCGGCGCTTCCAGCACGTAGTGGCGGCCGTCGATCAGGCGCGTCTCCTTGCCCTCGGCCAGCAGCGTGCCGTAGCCGGTGGGGGTGAAGAAGCCGCCGATGCCGGCGCCGGCCGCGCGGATGCGCTCGGCCAGGTTGCCCTGCGGGGTCAGTTCCAGCTCGATCTCGCCGGCGCGGTACAGGGCGTCGAAGTGATGGGAATCGGCCTGGCGCGGGAACGAGCAGATGATCTTGCGTACCCGCCTGGCCTTGAGCAGCGCCGCCAGCCCGGTTTCGCCGTTGCCGGCATTGTTGTTGACGATGGTGAGGTCGCGCGCGCCCTGGTCGATCAGCGCGTCGATCAGCGCGGCCGGCATGCCGGCATTGCCGAAGCCGCCGATCATCACCGTGGCGCCGTCGTGCACGTCGGCGACGGCCCGTTCCAGCGATTCGAAGGTTTTATCAATCATGGTTCTGCCTCTTCTGCGCGCCTGGCGGCGCACTTGAATTCGTAGCGAGGATGTTCGATAATCGGACAAATGGTCGATCACCGTTCAATCAAGTGTATGGCTCGATAGCCGCAAGGTCAAGAAAAAAGACCAGTCGTGTGCCCCCTACTGCATTAAAATTCCTTCATGACCAAGCCGAAAACCAAGCAAGAACAGCCGGCAGCGGCAAGTGCGCCGGAAGAGCGCGAACTCACCATCGCCGAGCAGATCGACGCCCTGACCGACCCCAGCTTCATGACCTCGCTGGCGCGCGGGCTGGCCGTCGTGCGCGCGTTCAGCGACTCGCGCAAGCCCCAGACCATCGCTCAGATCAGCCAGAAGACCGGCATCCCGCGCGCCGCCGTGCGCCGCTGCCTGTACACGCTGCAGCAGCTGGGCTACGTGGGCGCGGAACTGAACAACTTCTCGCTGCGCCCCAAGGTCCTGACCCTCGGCTACTCCTACCTGTCGTCGACGCCGCTCACGGTGTCCAGCCAGCCCTGCCTGAACGCCATCACCCGCGAGCTGGGCGAATCGAGTTCGCTGGCGGTGCTGGACGACGACGAGGTGCTGTACGTGGCGCGTTCGGCCGCCTCGCGCGTCATGTCGGTGGCGCTCAACACCGGCAGCCGCCTGCCCGCCTACTGCACCTCGCTGGGCCGGGTGATGCTGGCGCACCTGCCGGCCGCGGAACTGGACGCCTACCTCGCCCGGGTCAAGCTGCGCCCGATGACCGAGCACACCGTCGTCAACCAGAAGCGCCTGCGCGAGATCCTCGCCGGCGTGCGCCAGGACGGCTACGCGATCAACAACGAGGAACTGGAACTCGGCCTGCGCTCGATCGCGGTGCCGGTGCGCGGCGCCTCGGGCCAGGTGCTGGCCGGCCTGAACGTCGGCGCCCAG
>DAMAFT010000388.1:0-4869 GCA_031995805.1 Massilia sp. | reverse complement strand
GGCCGCCAGCGGCGTCGACGCCGCGCGCGTGCACCTGGCGGAAACGCCCGGGCAGGCGCCGCGTGCCTGCGTCGACGACGGCACGCCGGGCGGGCGCGCCGCCCGGTTGTCCATCAGCCACGACGGTGCGCTGTCGCTGGCGGCGTGGCGCTTCGACGGCCCGGTGGGCATCGACGTCATGCAGGTCCGGCCCGTGCCGGACTGGGAAGCGGTGGCGCGCGACTACCTCGGCCCGGCCACGGCCGCGGCGCTGGCCGCCCTGGCGCCGGACGCGCGCCCGGCCGCCTTCGCGCATGCCTGGAGCCTGCACGAGGCGCGCACCAAGTGCCTGGGCCGCCAGCTGGACGAGTGGAACCCGGCAATGGCGCCGGCCCTGGCACGCTGCACCTGCCTGCCGCTGGCCGTGCCGGACGGCTACGTCGCCTACCTGGCGCTGGCCTGAACGGGCGACCCCGCGCGTCGTGATGGCGCCGTGGCCGCTGCCTGCGCACCTGTCGGTTAGTTGCAGATATGGATAAACCGGTCCGCACTGCCACGGCCTTGCATTACGGGTAAGATTGCGGGATGGACAACCTGACCCACTCCGTCGTCGGCCTCGGCGTCGGCGCGCTGATCGACCGCAGCCTGCCCCCCGAACCCGATGCCGCCGCCGAGCGCCTGCGCGCACGCCTGCTGCTCACCGTCTGCGGCCTGGCCAGCAACTTCCCCGACCTCGACCTCGTGCTGACGCGCCTGCTCGAAGCGCCGCTCGGCTACCTGCTGCACCACCGCGGCCATACGCACACGCTGGTGGGCGCCGCCGGCGAGGCGGCGCTGCTGCTGGGCCTCGTGTGGCTGCTGTGGCCGGGCGCGCGCCGGCTGCTGCGCTGCAGCGCCGCCGCGCGCCGCGGCGCCCTGCTGGCCGCCGCGGCCGGCTTCCTGCTGCACATCGGGATGGACGGCCTGAACGTGTACGGCGTGCACCCGTTCTGGCCGTTCGACGCGCGCTGGTACTACGGCGACCTGGTGTTCATCGTCGAACCGGTGTTCTGGATCGCCTTCGGCGTGCCGCTGGCGGCCATGGTGCGGCGGCGCTGGCTGCGCCGCGCGTGGCTGGCGCTGATGGTCGCGGTGCCGGCCGGCTGCACGCTGGCCGGCTTCCTGCAATGGGGTTCGCTGGCCGGCCTGCTGCTGCTCGGCGCCGTGCTGGCCTGGGTCCAGCGCCACGTCGATACGCCCGCCGCACCCGGCAGCGAGTCTGCCGCCACGGCGCCTGCCGCGCGGCCGCGCCGCCGCCGCGCCGGCCTGGCCGCCGGCCTGGCGGCGTCGCTGGCCTTCGTCGCCATCCAGTCGGCGGCCATGCACGAGGCGCGCAGCGTCCTGGCCGCCGAGATCCACCGCCTGGACGGCGGCGAACGCCTGCTCGACACGGCATTGTCGGCCTATCCAGCGAACCCGCTGTGCTGGTCGTTCGTGACGGTCGCCCGCGACACCGCGGGCGCCACCTACCACCTGCGCCGCGGCCTGCTGGCCATCGCCCCCGGCATCGCGCCGGTGGTGTCCTGCCCGGCGCCGATCGCCGGCGCGGCCCGGGGCGGCGGTCCGGCCCTGGCCTGGAGCGCGGACGAGCGCCTGGACCTCGCCGCCCTGCGCAGCCTGCGCGCGCACAACTGCCACGTCGACGCCTGGCTGCGCTTCGCCCGCGCGCCGTGGCTGGCCGGCGGCACGGCCACCGACGTGCGCTGGAGCCAGCCCGGCAGCCCGAACTTCTCGACCATGGACTACGACGCGCTGGCGCAGGCGCCCTGCCCGCATCCGGTGCCGGGCTGGGGGATGCCGCGCGCCGACCTGCTGGGCGCGGCGCCCTGACATGGACGCCGCGCGGGTCCTGCCCATCCTGCACACGGCGCGCACGATGCGCCGGGCCGTTTCGTATCGTTACGACACCATGCAAATGGCCAGAATGTTATTCGGGAGAAATTTTATATTCCTGTGGTAATGGAACACTATTTCTCGTCATTTCTACCTGATAGACTACCTGTTTTCACCCGTTTCCAATAAATAGCTTGTCGCGCAACGCACAGGGTGGCCGTGCCGCATGACGTGGCCGGACAGGCAAGCACGAAGAACAACAGGGAAGTCTCATGAATGATCGACGGGTTCGCATGAACCCCAAGCTGCTGGCGGTCGCGGTCGCCGGCATCGTCGCGGGCGCTGCCCAGGCACAGGCGCAAGCCCAATCGGCCGGCGACGGCATCCAGGAAGTGATGGTCACGGCGCAGCGCATGGCCTCGGCGGAATCGAAGACGCCGGTGGCGCTGAGCGTGCTCGCCGGCGAGCAGCTGGACAAGACCGGCATCGACACGCCGGGCGCCATCGGCCAGGGCCTGCCGAATACCTTCATCGAAAACACCTTCGACGGCCTGCGCGTGACGATCCGCGGCATCTCGAGCGCCGACAACACCGACAAGGGCGACCCGTCGGCCGCCTTCATGGTGGACGGCGTCTACCTGGCGCGCCCGCAGAGCCAGAACGTCACCTTCTACGACGTCGACCGCGTCGAAGTGCTGCGCGGCCCCCAGGGCACGCTGTACGGCCGCAATACCACGGCCGGCGTGGTCAACGTGATCAGCAGGGCGCCCGAGCAGCGCTTCGACGCCGGCTTCAGCGTCACCGCCGGCGACCACGGCGCGCGCCAGGCCGGCGCGATGGTCAACGTGCCCGTCAACGACGTGCTGGCGCTGCGCGCCGCCGCCACCTGGAACGAGCACGACCCCTACCTGCGCAACGGTCCCGGCATCAAGCGCCGCCTGGGCCTGGACCGCGACGACCGCGCCGCGCGCCTGGCGGCGAAGCTGGCCCTGGGCCGCGACGCCGACCTGCTGGTGCGCTACGAGGCCAGCCGCGACGACACCAACAACGACAGCACGGTGCCGGACACGAACTTCTACGGCGGCATCGCCGACGGCAAGCCGGTATGGAAGGACCCGTCCACCCGCGACGCCCTGACCTACGCCTTCGTGCCGCCCAACGTGGCCGAGCGCCAGGGCTACTCGCACAAGAAGACCGACGCCCTGTCGACGGAGCTGAACTGGCACCTGGGCCCGGTCACGCTGTCCTGGCTGGGCGCGCACCGCGACTACGAGCACCAGTACCGCTACAACTATTACTACCGCATCGCCCCGGCCATCGCGATCGGCGCGCAGCAGGACTTCGACGCCCGCTACGTGCAGGATTCGCACGAGCTGCGCGTCGCCACGCGCGGCGCCGGCCCGCTGCAGGCCCAGGCCGGCGTCTACTGGTTCCGCGAGGAGACGCGCGCGCTGTACGACTTCGGCGGCCTGGAACTGGTCGGCCTGACCCCGCACTACGTGTTCCTCAACGACCCGACCGTCTCGCGCAGCAAGGCCGTGTTCGGCCAGGCCACGTATGCGCTGCTGCCGCGCCTGCGCGCCACCGCCGGCGCGCGCTATACCGAGGACGACAAGACACGCCAGGGCTATATCGGCTACCAGCAGACGCCGGTCTTCAACCCGGCCACCGATCCGCGCGAACTGAACGCCAGCGCGATCTCCACCAGCAAGACCACCTGGCGCCTGGGCCTGGACTACGACCTGGCGCCGGCCACCCTGCTGTACGGCGCCGTCGCCACGGGCTACAAGTCGGGCGGCTTCAACGACGGCTGCGTGGCCGGCGCGGTCGTGGGCGGCATCGCCTGCCCGGACGGCAGCGCCGTGCCGGCAGCCAGCCTGGTCTACCAGCCGGAAACGGTGCGCGCCTACGAGGGCGGCCTGAAGACGCGCTTCTGGAACAACCGCGCCAGCCTGAACCTGGCGGCCTTCCGCTACGACTACCAGAACCTGCAGCTGTCGGCCGAAACGGTGGTCAACGGCAAGCCGCGCTTCGACACCAGCAACGCCGGCCAGGCCAGCGTGCGCGGCCTCGAGGCCGAAGGCCAGGTGCTGCTGTCGCCGGCCGACCGCATCACCTACGCGGCCGGCCTGCTCGACGCCCACTACACCCGCTACGCGCCGGACGGCGTGCGTTCCTGGGCCGGCGTCAAGCTCGACCGCACTCCGACGCGTTCGCTGACGCTCGGCTACGAGCACCGCTTCCGCCTGTCCGGCGGCAGCCTGGTGGCCGGCGCCGGCACCCGCGCCAGCTCCGGCTACCTGCTGTCGGTGCCGACCCAGCAGCTGATGTTCCGCGTGCCGGGCCACACGGAATCGGACCTGCGCCTGGGCTGGGAGCCGGACGGCGCGCGCTGGAGCGTGGTGGCGCGCGTGCGCAACCTCGAGGACGCAGTGCGCCCGGTGTCGATCAACGCCTCCGGCCTGACGGTGCCGTCGGCGCCACGCACGGCCGACGTGCGCTTCGACTACCGCTACTGACGCTCGCCGCGCGGACGGCCGGCGCCGTCCGCGTGGCCGTCCCTGCGCCGGATTTCCCATTGACTGCGCCACTGGAGCCATCGCCATGACCTCGCTGCCGCCGCACCGTCGCCGCCTCGCCCTGACCAGCGCCCTGCTGCTGGCCGCCTTCCTGATCGCGCTGTGCCTGCGCGGCTTCGGCGAAACCACCACCCTGCTGGTCGCCAGTTCGCTGCTGATGGCCGGCTGCTGCTGGGCCAGCGCCGCCCACCTGCTGGGCGCGCGCGCCGCGCTGCGCCTGCTGCTGGCCGGCCTGGCCATCGGCTGGCTGGCCGAGGAACTCGGCGCCACGCGCGGCTGGTTCTTCGGCGACTACACCTATACCGACGTGCTCGGGCCGCGCCTGGGCGCGGTGCCGGCCGTGATCCCGCTGATGTGGTTCGCACTCAGCTATTGCGGCTACGTGATCGCCGACCTGGTCGTCTGGCAGGCGCCGTCGGCGCGCATTCCCGGCCTGCCG
>DAMAFT010000387.1:0-4875 GCA_031995805.1 Massilia sp. | reverse complement strand
TGGCCGACCGCAACATCAAGGGCGAGTGCCCGGTGTGCCACGCCAAGGACCAGTATGGCGACAACTGCGAAGTCTGCGGCGCCGCCTACCAGCCGACCGAACTGATCGACCCGTACTCGGTGTTCACCGGCTCCACGCCGATCCTGAAGCCGTCGGAACAGTATTTCTTCAAGCTGTCCGACCCGCGCTGCTTCCAGTTCCTGAAGTCGTGGCTGAATACCCCGGGCCGCCTGCAGCCGGAAATGGTCAACAAGGTGTCCGAATGGCTGGGCGAGGACGGCGAAAAGCTGGCCGACTGGGACATCTCGCGCGACGCGCCCTATTTCGGCATCCCGATCCCGGACGCCCCCGGCAAGTTCTTCTACGTGTGGCTGGACGCCCCGGTCGGCTACCTGGCCAGCCTGAAGAATTACTTCGACAAGAAAGGCATCGACTACGACGCCTTCCTGAACGACCCGGCCACCGAGCAGGTGCACTTCATCGGCAAGGACATCGTGTCCTTCCACCTGCTGTTCTGGCCGGCGATGCTGGAATTCTCCGGCCACCCGGTCATCGACAAGCTGAAGGTCAACGTCCACGGCCACCTGACCGTGAACAACGAAAAGATGTCGAAGTCGCGCGGCACCGGCATCTCGCCGCTGCGCTACCTGGAACTGGGCATGAACCCGGAATGGCTGCGCTACTACCTGGCGTTCAAGCTCAACAGCAAAGTCGAGGACCTGGACTTCACCGGCGAGGATTTCGTCGCCCGCGTGAACAGCGACCTGATCGGCAAGTACGTGAACATCGCCAGCCGCTGCGCCGGCTTCATCGCCAAGAAGTTCGACGGCAAGCTGGCGGCCAGCCTGTCCGACCACGCGAAGGAATGGATCGCGCGCGCCATGCACGGCGAGCACGGCGAGCGCCAGGCGTCGATCGCGGCCAGCTTCGAGGCCCGCGAATTCGGCAAGGCGATCCGCGAGATCATGGAAGTGGCCGACGTCGCCAACCGCTACGTGGACGAGAACAAGCCCTGGATCCTGGCCAAGGACGACAGCAGGACCGCCGAGCTGCACGACGTCTGCACGGCCGCCCTGGTCCTGTTCCGCCAGCTGACCGTCATGCTGTCGCCGGTGCTGCCGCACGTGGCGGCGCGCGTGCGCGACTTCCTGGGCGACGACGCCTACTGCTGGGAAGACACCCAGGGCGAGCGCGTCTACACGGCCGTGCTGGGCCGCACGATCAATGCGTACAGCCACCTGATGCAGCGCGTGGACGCGAAGATGATCGACGACCTGTTCGACAAGCCGGCCCAGCTCGCCGCCCCGGCCGCTGCCGTCCCGGCCGCTGCTGCTGCCGCGGCCGCCGCCGCGCCGGCCGAGGCCGCCGCGTCGGACGTCGAGGAACTGGCCCCAGAAATCTCGATCGACGATTTCACGAAGATCGACCTGCGCGTGGCCCGGATCGTCAACTGCGAACACGTGGAAGGCTCCAGCAAGCTGCTGCGCCTGACGCTGGACGTGGGCGAAGGCCGCCACCGCAATGTGTTCTCGGGCATCAAGTCGGCCTACCAGCCGGAACAGCTGATCGGCAAGCTGACCGTGATGGTCGCGAACCTGGCGCCGCGCAAGATGAAGTTCGGCGTGTCCGAAGGCATGGTGCTGTGCGCATCGGCCAAGGACGAGAAGGCGAATCCGGGCCTGTACCTGCTGGAGCCGGTGTCGGGGGCGCAGCCGGGGATGCGGATTCGCTGATGCCGTTCGATACTGGGGTCTGCCCCTGCCGTGCGGCTTCGTTCAACACCGGGGTCAGAGCCCCTTGAAGAGCAACACCGGGCTCTGACCCCTGCCCTGGCCCCTGCCTAGGCCGTTGGCGGCGCCTTGGCGGCCGCCGCCGGCGCCGGCTCGGAAGCCGGCGGGCTGCCGGCAGGGGTCGTGCAGGCCGCCGCCAGGACGGCGGCCACCAGCGTGCAGCAGGACAGTAATCTCTTCATGATGCGCCTCCAGGATGGCTGGAACATGGTGGAAGGCGCTTGCCAAATCACTATCAAATTCCGCGCGCCAGTGGCAGTATAATGCGCTGTTTTCAAAAACAAGGACGCATGGGGCCGCCCGGCGTCCGGTCTTTCATACTTTTGAGTGGTAGATAATAATATGACCGCATACCAAGCCCTTCGACACATCCCCCACGCGAACCTGTTCCGCCAGGGCGACGTATTCGTCCTGTTCGGCGAGTTGTTCGGCCGCGGCTATGTGAACGGCCTGATCGACGAGGCGCGCGCCGCCGGCATGACGATCGTGGGCATCACGGTCGGCCGCCGCAACGACGACGGCAGCCTGCGCGCGCTCACCGCCGAGGAACACGCGGAAGCCGAAGCCAAGCTGGGCGGCCGCATCGTGAACATCCCGCTGATGGCCGGCTTCGACATGGACGCCCCGGCCGGCGAACAAAATCCGACCGAAATGCTGTCCGGCGTCACCCTCAAGAGCTGGCAGGACGACAAGCTGGACTGGGACAAGATCGAAGCCTGCCGCCAGGCCGGCGTGGCCCGCTTCACGGCATCCGCGCGCGCGGCGATGGCCGAGATCGACAAGCTGGTGCCGGACGGCGCCAACGTCTTCTTCGCCCACACGATGGCCGGCGGCATTCCGAAGATCAAGGCCTTCCTGGCCATCGCCAACCGCATCTACAAGGGCCGCGGCGAGCGCTTCATGTCCTCGCGCGCGCTGCTGGACAGCGACCTGGGCAAGCTGATCCTGATGAACTTCGACGAAGTCACGGCCAACACGCTGAACTACCTGATCGATGCGTCGGCCGCCATCCGCGCGCGCGTCGAGGCGCAGGGCGGCCAGGTGCGCTACACGGCCTACGGCTACCATGGCACCGAGGTCCTGATCGGCGGCGAATACACCTGGCAGACCTATACGAACTACACCCAGGGCTACGCCAAGATGCGCCTGGAATCGATCGCCACCGCGGCCTGGAACCAGGGCGTCGCGGCGACCGTGTTCAACTGCCCGGAAATCCGCACCAATTCCTCCGACATCTTCGTCGGCGTCGAACTGTCGCTGTTCCCGCTGCTGGCCGCCCTCAAGAAGGAAGGCGGCGGCGCCTGGGCCCAGGCCCAATGGGACGCCTGCCAGGCCCTGCTGGGCGAAGGCGTGACCGTGCAACAGATCCTGGACAAGCTGGAAAGCTATCTGCAGACCCCGACCAGCACCGCGTTCCGCGATTTCGCGGCCTGGCCGATGGACAATACGCCGGCACTGGCCGACGTGATGATCGGCACTTCCGAGGAAATCACCACGCTGCACACGGACAAGAAGGCGCTGATCACCGACCACCTGTCGGCCCTGGTGCTGGAAAGCGCCGGCCCGCTGATGTTCCACGGCGCCGCCGAGAAGATCGCGCCGGTCCTGTGGCTCAACCACGACATCATCGCCCGCCAGCTCAACGCCCTGCACCCGGACGCCTGAGCAGCGGGTATCATTTCACCTTTGCATCCTACGCATGACGCGGCGGTTTCCATGAACCGCCGTGCGTTCCGACCCCCGCCAGAGAAAAGCCACGAACATGTCCAAGAAAGACACGATGTACGAATCCGAGCACACCAAGTTCATCCGCGAGCTGAAGGAAAAGACGCCCGGCATGGAAGAGCGCCAGCAAGCCGGCCGCGCCCTGCTGTGGGACAAGGCGCCGCTCTCGCTGGACGAGCAGCGCCGCGTGAACGAATCGCGCCTGCGCCAGCAAGCCTACCCGTACCAGACCAAGGTCTGAGCGGACCCGCTCCCATCCGAGGCCGGCGACGATGACGTCCACGCAGGCGACGCCCGACGGGCGCGCCGGATCCGTTGCCGGCGACGCCGCCGCACCCGATGCGCCCGCGGCACCCGGCGCACCCGATCCCGTCGAGAGCGCGATCGCCCGCCTGTACGGCGAGCCGCTGCTGCGCCTGCCCACCGACCTGTACATCCCGCCCGACGCGCTCGAGGTGTTCCTGGACGCCTTCGAGGGGCCGCTCGACCTGCTGCTGTACCTGATCCGCAAGCAGAACTTCAACATCCTCGACATCCCGATGGCCCAGGTCACGCTGCAATACCTGGAGTACGTCGAGCAGATCCGCAAGCACAACCTCGAGCTGGCGGCGGAATACCTGCTGATGGCGGCGATGCTGATCGAGATCAAGTCGCGCATGCTGCTGCCCAAGCGCCAGGACGACCTGGTCGAGGACGCCGGCGACCCGCGCGCCGAGCTCGTGCGGCGCCTGCTGGACTACGAGCAGATCAAGCAGGCGGCCCAGCAACTGGGCGCCCTGCCGCAGGAGGGCCGCGACTTCCTGCGCCCCGCCCTCCCCATCGAGCAGGGGCTGGCGCCGCTGTGGCCGGACGTCGACCCGCACGACCTGCAGCGCGCCTGGATGGACGTGCTGCGCCGCGCCAAGCTGACCCAGCACCACCGCATCGGCCGCGAGGAACTGTCGGTGCGCGAGCACATGTCGGCCATCCTGCGCATGCTGCAGGGAGCGCGCTTCGTCGAATTCTCGGAACTGTTCGGCGGCCATGCCGGGGTGCCGGTCGTCGTCGTCCATTTCGTGGCGATGCTCGAACTGGCCAAGGAAACCCTGATCGAAATTACCCAGGCCGAACCCTTCGCGCCTATCTACGTGCGCCTGGCCTATTCCCCGGCCTGAGCGCGCGTCCCAACGCTTGATACCATCATGAAAATCATTTCCACCATCGACGAACTGCGCGACCAGCTGCGCGGACAATTGCGCACCGCCTTCGTGCCGACCATGGGCAACCTGCACGAAGGCCACCTGTCGCTGATGCGCCTGGCGCGCCAGCACGGTGATCCGGTGGTCGCCAGCATCTTCGTGAACCGCCTGCAGTTCGGGCC
>DAMAFT010000386.1:3961-4876 GCA_031995805.1 Massilia sp. | reverse complement strand
GCGACGCAGATCGACATCATCAGCAGCAAGAACGTGGCGCTGCGCGTCGTCGATGCGCTGCGGCTGGCCAGCAGCCCGGCCGTCGTGCAGCAGTTCAACGAGGCGAACGGCGGCAAGGGCTCGGTGCGCGACTGGCTGGCCGACCTGCTGCTGAAGAAGCTCGAGATCGTGCCGTCGCGCGAATCCTCGGTCGTGGAAATCAGCTTCAAGGGGGCCGACCCGGCCTTCGCGGCCGCCGTCGCGAACGCCTTCGCCGACGAGTACCAGAAGATCACCGTCCAGCTCAAGACCGAGCCGGCCAAGAACGCCTCGAATTATTTCAACGAACAGACCAAGCAGCTGCGCGACAACCTCGAGGCGGCGCAGGCGCGCCTGTCGAAGTACCAGCAGGAAAAGGGCATCGTCAGCCTGGACAACAACCGCGTCGACGTCGAACTGGCGCGCCTGAACGACCTGTCGGGCCAGCTGGTGGCCGCCCAGACCGCCGCGATGGAAGCCACCTCGCGCCAGGCCGCCGCCGGCAACTCCGCGTTCGGCTCGCCCGACGTGGCCAATAATGGCCTGATCCAGACCATGCGCGCCAACCTGGCCGTGGCCGAAGGCAAGTTCGCCGACACCGCGCAGCGCTACGGCCGCAACCACCCCCAATACCAGGCCGCCAAGGCCGAGCTGGACAAGGTGCGCGCCGAACTGAACGCCGCCACCGGCACCGTCACCCGCAGCGTCGGCGCCAACGCCGAGGTGTTCCGCCAGCGCGAAGCCGAGCTGCGCAAGGCCGTCGACGAGCAGAAGGCGAAGGTGCTGCAGCTGAACCGCGCGCGCGACGAGCAGGGCGTGCTACTGAAGGACCTCGACAGTGCCCAGCGCGCCTTCGACGCCACCTATTAGCGCTACTCGCAGACCCGCATCGAGGCG
>DAMAFT010000386.1:0-3951 GCA_031995805.1 Massilia sp. | reverse complement strand
GCCAGTCCGACATCTCGCTGCTGAACCCGGCCGTGGCGCCGACCGAGCCGTCCGGCCCGCGCGTGCTGCTCAATACCCTGGTCTCGATCCTGCTCGGCACCATCCTGGGCGTGGGCCTGGCGCTGCTGACCGAACTGCTGAACCGTCCGGTGCGCTCGGCCAGCGACGTCAAGGACATGCTGGGCATCCCGGTGCTCGGCACCATCGCATGGAAGACGCCGCGCACGTCCGCCCGGGGCCTGCGCGCCCTGATGACGCCGCGCCGCCTGCTGCGCCTGAACTGATTGATTGGACAAGCCATGAATTCACCGATACTGAACGCCATCCCCGAGCGCAGCGCCGAGTCGAGCATGGGCGCGCTGCTGCTCGATTCGGGCAAGCTCAACCCCGAAGACGCCGAACGCGTGCTGCGCATGCAGGAGGAAACCGGGATCCGCTTCGGCGAAGCCGCCGTGCGCCTGGGGCTGGTCAGCGAGGACGACATCCAGCAGGTGCTGGCGCGCCAGTTCTCCTATCCCTACCTGCAGAAGGGGCAGGCGGGCCTGTCGCCCAAGCTGATCGCCGCTTACGAACCGTTCTCGGAACAGGTGGAGTCGCTGCGCGCGATCCGTAGCCAGCTGATGCTGCGCTGGTTCGCGCGCGGCCGCCGCGCGCTGGCCATCGTCGGCGTCGACCCGGAAGACGGCGCGGCGCTGTTCGCGGCCAACCTCGCCATCGTGTTCTCGCAACTGGGCGAACAGACGCTGCTGGTCGACGCCAACCTGCGCGCCCCGCGCCAGCAGGATACGTTCGCGCTCAAGCCGCGCCAGGGCCTGTCGGACCTGCTGGCCGGACGCGCCGACCTGGACGTGATCGCCCGGGTGCCGGCCTTCGTCGACCTGTCGATCATGCCGGCCGGCACGTTGCCGCCGAACCCGCAGGAACTGGTGGCGCGCGAGGGCTTCCGCAACCTCAACACCCAGCTCGAAGCGCGCTACGACGTCGTGCTGTACGACGTGCCGCCGTTCCAGTCCGGGGTCGATGCGATCGCCGTCGCCAGCCGCGCCGGCGGCGCGCTGCTCGTCACGCGCAAGAACTACACCCGCATCTCGCACATCGGCCGCGCGGCCGAGCAGCTGGCCGACGCCGGCTGCGAAGTGCTCGGTTCGGTGGTGATGGAGTTCTGACATGGATGCCAAGGTGCACTCCGCCCGCGTGCCGGCCGCTGTCGCATTCCGCGACGCGCTGCCGGAGTGGTGGCCGGTGCTGCTCGGCCTGGGCGTCCTGTTCGTGCCGACCTTCTGGTACCTGTTCACCGGCCCCTGGATCGGCGAGGAGCAGGGACACGGACCGATCATCTTCGGCCTGGCGCTGTGGCTGATCTACCGCAAATGGCCCGACGTGATGGCCGCGACCACGCCGCCGCGCACCAGCTGGGCCGGCTGGCCGATCCTCGTGCTGGGCCTGCTGGCCTACCTGCTGGGCCGCTCGCAGAAGATCCTGATGATGGAAATCGTCTCGATCATCCTGGTGATGGCGGCCGTGCTGCTGATCAAGCGCGGCGCGACGGCCCTGCGCGTGCTGTGGTTCCCGTTCTTCTTCATGCTGTTCATGGTGCCGCTGCCGAGCGAATTCGTGGCCGCCGTGACGATGCCGATGAAAATGGCCGTGTCCTGGGCCACCGAGCACATCCTGTGGGCCTTCGGCTACCCGATCAGCCGCTCCGGCGTGATCCTGCAGATCGGCCAGTACCAGTTGCTGGTGGCCGATGCCTGCGCCGGCCTGCAGACGCTGCTGACGCTGGAAGCGCTGGGCCTGTTCTACCTGAACCTGATGCGCCATCCTTCCGCTTTCCGCAACATCGCGCTGGCGATCTTCATCGTGCCGATCTCGTTCTCGGCCAACGTGATCCGCGTGATCGTGCTGACCCTGATCACCTATTACTACGGCGATGCGGCGGGGCAGGGCTTCCTGCACGGCTTCGCCGGCATGGTGCTGTTCGTCACGGCCCTGGTGCTGATCCTGTCGGTCGACTCGGCGCTGCAATGGTTCGTGCGCCGCCACCACGGCGACGGCGGCGGCGGCGGCCGCAGCGGACCCGGCGGCGCCCTGCGCGCCAAGGAGGCGACATGAACCGCAAGCTCCTTGCCAGCCTGGTGCTGGGCGCGGCCATGGCCGGCACGTCGGCGCTGACGGCGTTCGCGACGCCGCGCCACCGGGTCGCCGCCGTCCAGGACAAGTTCAGCCTGGAACGGATGATCCCGGAGCGCTTCGGCAACTGGAAGGTCGACCGCACCATCGTGCCGCTCACGCCCGACGAGACCCAGAAGGAACTGATCGAGACGCTGTACGACCAGACGCTGGCGCGCACCTACGTCAACGACGCCGGCCAGCGCGTGATGCTGTCGATCGCCTACGGCGGTGACCAGAGCAAGCAGTTGCAGCTGCACCTGCCCGAGGTGTGCTACGTGGCCCAGGGCTTCGACATGGTCGACGCCAACAAGGCCGAGCTGGCCACGCACTACGGCACGGTGCCGATCAAGCGCCTGGTGGCGCGCCAGAACGCGCGCAACGAACCCATCACATATTGGGTGACCGTGGGCGACAGGGCCGTGTCCTCGGGCCTGGGACAGAAGTACCAGCGCTTCGTGTACGGCCTGACCGGCAAGATCCCGGACGGCATGCTGGTCCGGGTCTCGACCATCGAGGCCGACGCCGCCCACGCCTACCAGGTGCAGGACCGCTTCGTGGCCCAGATGCTCGAGGCGCTGGCGCCGCGCGACCGTACCCGGCTGCTGGGCGCCGCCACCAAGCAGGGCTGACCCTTACCTGAACGCCGACCGGATACCGCATGCAGACTTTCCTCGTATACCTTTACACCTCGCTACCCTTCATCGCTGTCGTGGCGCTGTCCATCACGTCGGTCGTCGGGGTCGGCGTGGGCATGGTATGGCCGCGCTTCCTGGTCTACGTCTACCTGGCCGTGTTCTTCTTCAAGAACTCGACCAGCTACGGCGCCCTGGCCGCTTCCGCGCCCGGTATCTACAGCCGCGGCTCGGGCGTGTTGCTGTTCCCGCTGCTGCTGTGGTGCATGTTCGGCGCCTGGATCTGCGCGCGCGTCTCGGCCGGCTTCCGCGGCTACCAGGCGCCGCCGTGCAACCTGCGCGCCTGGTTCCTGGCCTGGTTCCTGCTGCTGGGCGGCCACGTCGCCGTGGCGCTGTTTTCCGGCGTGACGCTGGCCGAGGCGCTGGCCCCGTCCGGCTTTTCGAACATCGTCTGGATGGCGCCGCTGGTGTCGCTGATGCTGCTGGCGTTCCGCACCCGCGAGCACGTCGTCGAACTGTCGCGCTTCATCCTGCTGGCGGGCCTGGTACGCGCCACGTTCGGCCTGGCGCGCTGGGCCGTGCTCGGGGGCGACCCGAACAATGTCTATGCGAACATGAACGCGATCAAGATCAAGCTGACCTTCTTCGACATCAACGACAGCCTGCTGTGCACGATCGCCTTCGCCATCGCGGCCGTGAACCTGTTCCAGGTGGTCAGGAACAAGCGCTCGCAGTTCTGGACCATGGTCGACTGGTCCACGCTGGGCATGACGGCGGCCTGCATCGTGCTGTCCTACCGCCGCAGCGCCTGGATCGGCTTCCTGCTGGCGTGCCTGGTCATCATGATGCGCTTCCCGCTGCAGCGCCGCGTGCAGATGGCGGTGCTGGGCCTGCCCGTGGTCGGCGCTGGCCTGCTGTACGCGGCCGTCAAGCGACTGGGGCAGACCAAGGGCGCGGGCGGCGGACTGTCGAGCCTGTTCTACGACATGGAATCGAAGCGCTTCGGCGCCGAGAGCGAACGCGTGCTGGAACTCAAGTTTGCCATGGCCGACTTCGTCAACCACCTGTTCACCGGCATTGGCAGCTGGGGCCGCTATGCCGGCTACCAGCAGATTTCCTGGCAGGCCGGCCACGACGGCGGCCTGTT